>JAAYKE010000099.1 GCA_012522575.1 Armatimonadota bacterium
ACGCCAATATCTATAATTCTCAAATCACTAGGCTCGCTGCCTAAAGACAACTGGAGCAAAAACTAAACGGATGCGCAACTGGAGAAAAAGGTCAAGCCAAATCTCCACAACTATTTGACACCGTCACTGAGAATACGGAACATGACCTTAGGCTTCCTCGTCGTGTATAATGTCGTATCAGCATTCTTTTTTGGGGAAGGAGTATTTATGAAAGCCCTTATTTTATTAGTAACGGTCTGCATGGTCTTCTCGTTGTGCGTCGCAGTATCAGCACAGGATGAGTTCACTCCTCCGCTGCCTGTAGAAGATGAGTCAGCCGAATCGCAGTCACCTGATAACGTCTCCGAAGCTCCGGAGGCTCCGCTTGCAACCGATGAAGTATCACAACCTGCAGCGGCTCCGCCTCCGCCTCCTCCCCCGCCATCCGTCGGCAATAACGCAACCGCAAAACCGACAGTATCTCGACCGCCTGCAAACCCGGATGCCGTAGGGCTGAAAATCATCATAGGGCCGACTGATTCGCAAGGCCCGCCAAGACGCAGCCGCGGCACTGTTACGGTGAGCGCAGTTGTACCCAAAGAAGTTCCGGTCGCGTCCGTCAAAATATTTGCCAATAATGCGCTTCTCCAACAAAAATCACAGCCGCCTTACGAAGTCACATTCGATACAAAAACGGTGACGGATGGGCTGCATAACTTTAAGGCAATAGGCGCTGATACATCAGGCAAGGATGTGTGGTCGGCCACTACCCGCGTCGAAGTGAGAAACTCAGCCGCCCCACCCCCTGCGGCGGCCTCCGCAGCCAAAACAGACGCTGCCCCGCCAATTCCGCCTCCACCGGGAGCGCCTGCATCTCCTGCGGCCACCGCTGAAGTGAAGCCCACCCCGGCGGGTGAATCTAAACCAACGCCGCCTGGCCCAGCGACAACTCCAAAGCCGCCTTCGCCCGCATCAGGCGCTGCCACTGCAGATAGCAAGCAGTTCAAAAGTGACAAATACGGCTTCTCTGTAAACCACCCGACAGCCTGGACTGTAAAAGACAAAACAGTTTCTATGCTGCCCAAAAAGACCGGCAACGCGTGGATCGAGCTTAGTCCAGCCGACAACGCCGAAAAAGTGGTGGTAAATATCAAACGCTCCAAACTTGCAGCCAACAGCGATGCCGATACTTTTGCAAAGTATAACCCCTACGTCTCAACCTGGGAGCGCAAAACAGTCGACGGCGAGCAGGCTTTCGCGACAGTGTCAACCGAATCTGCCAACAACATCATTCATCGCTTGATAGTCGTCAAAGGCGGCTATGCCTGGATGCTCAACTGCGTAGACACTTCCGGCAAGGGACCCGATAACAGCGCAAAGTTGTTTGAATCCGTAGTAAACAGCTTCAAAGTGCAGGGGGAATCCAAAGCCCCGGCTGTTAAGGTCATCGAGGTTAAATAGAAACGAAAGTTACAATCTCAACAGACGAAGTTACTGCGCCGCGGCTTATATGCACGGCGCAGTATTTATTTTAGAAGCGGTCGAAGTGCAGGACTTCGCTGATGTCCTTTTTGTCAGGGGACAGTCTCTTGTCAGGTTTTCCGATTGCAACCATGCTTACCAGAGTGTAAGCATCGGGAACGCCCAGCAGTTTGGAGATATCGACGGCATATTCTTTTTTGTCGCCGGCCACCCAGCAGGCTCCCAACCCGTGAGCGTGCGCCGCAAGCAGAATATTTTGAGTTGCTGCGGCTCCATCTTCCAAATAGTATTTCACCTTTTCGCAGAATACTGCAATACAGCAGGCGGAATCTGCGATAAACTTCCCGTGGTCCGCGATTGCAGCGATTTGCTTGCGG
The DNA here is from genome assembly GCA_012522575.1 of Armatimonadota bacterium. GTDB lineage: Bacteria > Armatimonadota > UBA5829 > UBA5829 > UBA5829 > DTKD01. The sequence continues at coordinate 1,839 of JAAYKE010000099.1, forward strand.
ATATCGGGATCTGTGACCGCAATAAACTGACAGGGTTGTATGTTAATCGCTGATGCAGCAAGTCGTGCGCAGTCTACAATATCTTTAATTATATCTCGATCAACAGGATCGGATTTTAAAGATCGAACGCTTCGTCTCGTCTTTAAGCACTGGATAGCATCCATCGGATGTCCTCCCTGAGTCCGTATTGCAATTACACTTCCTGTATCTGAATCAAATATCCTTCCATAACAGGAAAATACCGACTTGGTGAATAAGTAACCTGCATAACATAGTCGAATCCACCCGGCTGGTTACAATTGGTCGAATATACAGGAGATGAGAGATGGCTTTTCAATATTCGGTGTTCACTGTAATGATGCCTGAGTTCGATATCTCCGAATCTGCTGCGCTGCTGCGTGACTGCGGTTATGAGGGTGTCGAATGGCGAGTGCATAGCGTTCCAAGTCCGTTCCCTGTGAAGCCGGATTTCTGGCGCAGCAATAAATCTACAATTGATATTGAGACGATTGTAGAAAAAGCTCCAGAAGTGCGCAAAATCAGTGAGGATGCAGGGCTGAAAATCATAGGATTGGGCACTTATATTAGTTATCGACGCCCGGATGATGTTGCCAAATGCATGGCGGCTGCTAGTGAAATGGGCTGTCCTTCGATCAGGGTTTCTCCGCCGAATTATGATGGATCCGTCAATTATAACGACCTCTTCGAAGAGTCACTGGATGGATATGCCCAGGTGGAAAATCTGGCAAGAGATTTTGGCGTGCGTGCTAACATAGAGCTGCACCACGGCAATATTTGTCCGAGCGCATCGCTTGCACATCGACTAGTCTGCAACTTTGATCCGGACTTCATAGGCGTAATTCTCGATCCGGGAAATATGATCTGCGAAGGATTTGAGAACTGGCAACTGGGACTTGAGCTACTTGGGCCTTACCTATCGCACGTTCATGTGAAAAATACAGCCTGGACAAAAGAAGCAGCCAGTGAAAACGGAGAAACACGCTGGAAACACACTGCGGCAAGGCTCAAGGATGGATGCGTAAACTGGTCGGAGGTGCTGTCAATTTTGCATAGATCAGGCTATAGAGGATGGTTATCGTTCGAGGACTTCACTCCGACAGACACCAAAACGAAACTTCAGGACAACATACAATATATCAAACTCCTGACGAACAGGCTCGGTCTACAGTGAGATTATATTTCGATTCAACAAAGCTGGGCATCGCAGCAATCGCAATCTGCGGGTTGCTGGCATGCACGTTATCGCCGATTTGCGCTCAGGACGTCCCTGTGGCGCAAGCTTCAGAGCACGAGACTGGTCAACCTTCAACGGAGTGCGCCAGACAAGACCCCGATTCAATCAACATCTCCGCATCTGCGTTCGAGTTGAATGGATCAAAGATATTTGCTGAAGGGCAACTCCGCATACAAAGGGGCGGACAGCGGCTATTTGCAGATGAGGCTGAATATGATATGGAAGCAAATACGGGCAACGCAAGCAACGTGTTTATCACAACCTGCTCGTGTGAGAAACCTCACTATCATATCTCCGCAAAAAACATTAAGCTGTTGCCCAATCAAAAACTCATTGCTCGCGGTCTCTCAGTTCACCTCGGAAAGACCAGGATAATATCGCTGCCACGAATGGTTTTGCGGTTGAATAATCGAACAGGCCCGGCTTCGTTATTTCCCAGATTATCCAACGACTCTCAAGAGGGCCTGACTCTGCGGCACTCTTTGCGCCTGGTCGACACGCCGCGCACGCAAACGACCCTTGACCTCAAGTTAACGGAAAATCTCTCGATTCAGCCCGGACTCGATGCCAGATATGGAATGAGAGGGCAACTTGTAAACTTTCCGGGCAGATATCTCAGCAATGATCTGACGATATCACGCGCAATCGATGTGACGGAGCCGCTGGCAAAAGACAGTGCCCCGAAACGGATGCGCTCCCTCATTGCGTCCCGTCTGCAAGCGTTCGCCAGACATGCTATACGCCAGAGGACATACGATATCAGCGACCCAAACCTGCTATTATACCGGCAGCCGGAGTTGGGAATAGTCTATCAAGGTTCGCAGCTATCTGCAGTTAAGCAGACTCTCGACCCGCGGCTCGAGTTGTATCCTCAGATATTCACTACCTGGGGAGTTTATAAAGAAAACCAGGGACAAGTTAAGTCGCTTAACAGAACCAGGCTTGTAATGCAGGGCGCGGTCAACACAGTTCGGATGGGGCCGCGAACCGCCATACAACCCCTTGGCATTGCCACCATTTCCAGCTACTCCAATGGAGATTCGTATCGCACTTATGGATGGGGAATCGATGCCGCGCACCTCACCCATAAAGGAGCGTTCTACTCTGCACGCTACGTCAGCCGCACATCCTCCGGCGCGACCCCTTTCAAATTCGACGACATAGACATCAAACGTGAGCTGGATCTGACCGTTCGCACATATCACGGCAAGCACGTCTATGGCCTGTCTCTTAACTACGATATCGCCTCCGGCACGCTCTTCGACTGGGAAGTTCTATATGGACAGCGCACCGACTGTCTGGGGACGTATTTGCGCTGGAACAATCGATTTAAGCACCTCTCATTCGATATTGGACTTATCAACCTGTAACAACTCACTCTTCGTGAGTGATTGTAGTGACTGGTCTCTGTCCCAGCCACACAAACTATGTCATTTCGAACGAAGTGAGAAATCTGCTTTTACGTAAATCGCGAAAGTCCGCAAGAAGCGAGACTCAGAAATGGGAAGGGAAAAAGCAGATTCCTCGGCTTTCGCCTCGGAATGACAATTTAATTGACGCATTCAAGTGTAGTAGCTGGCCTCTGTCCCGACCTTGTCCGAGACGGAGATCGGACACTACGGGCAGAGGTACTCATCATTCGTGAGCTGTTACATCAACCTCTAATAATTGACATGGGTTGTTGACGGGAGTATACTCAGGTCTTATGCTCTTGGAGCATCCGATGCGGAGGAACGATGTGAGAGTAGTTATACTGGGCTGCGGCAGGGTTGGAGCTAACGTTGCCACTACGATGTCGCGTGAAGGACACCACGTGACTATAATAGACAGAAATCCCGATTCATTTGGACGGCTTGCCGCCGATTTTACCGGCCGCCAGGTGCTTGGCAATGGCATTGATGAGGAGACTCTGAGAGATGCCGAACTCGATAAAGCAGACGCATTCCTAGCCGTGACCAATGGCGACAACCGAAATATTATGTCCGTTCAGATGGCCAAAGTGCGCTTCAAAGTGCCAAAAGTGGTTGCGCGGATATATGACCCCAACCGAGCTTACGCCTATTCTGAACTGGGCATAGATACTATTTGCACAACATGTGTCGGCGCAGGGCTGATGCGGGATATGATCCTCGGACGGCCTTTCGGGCAGATCCACGACTACACCCACATGGGATTGGGAGAAGATCAATATGAGTAAAAAAAGCCCAATGTATGTGATCGTAGTCGGCGCAGGCAAAGTTGGCTACCACCTGGCCAAGACGCTGATTCAGGAAGGCCAGGAAGTGCTGTTGCTGGAGAAGGACAAAAAGACTGCTGAGGCATTCAGAGATTCCCTTGGCGAATTGATCGTTCATGGCGATGGATGTGAGATTCGCACGATGTCCGAAGTGGGCATGGGACGTGCAAATGTGGTGGTTGCGGTTACAGGGGATGATGAGGACAACCTGGTAGTGTGTCAAATGGCCAAGCGCAAGTTCGGCGTGCCTCGCACAATTGCACGTGTGAACGACCCGAAAAATGAGGAGTTGTTCAAAGAGCTTGGCATCGACCAGACCATAAGCAGCACGCGTATCATTTTCAACTTGCTGGAGCAACAGATCGAAACAGGACAGGTAATCCCGTTGGCGGCTCTCAAACGAGGCGACATTGAAGTGGTGGAGGCCACCATAACTTCATCGTCCAATACCCTTGGGATGAAAATCGGGAAACTGAACCTGCCGCCTAAAGCGCTTATTATCTCGGTAATTCGAGACGAGTATGCCATCATCCCCCACTCAGATACAAAACTGCGTGAGGGCGACAGCGTCATAGCTATTATACAGTCCGAACACGAAAAGGAGCTTCGGGCCGTATTTGAATAGACCGCACCATCGTCAAGTTTGCGGCCCGCTCAGGATACCCCAAGCGGGCCGTTTTTTAAGCTCTGGCGTTAGCTACGACCGAACAACCCAGAGGAGTTCTCTCCAGATTTACAATCGTAGCCTGTATGGATTCCCCCACTTTGCCTGCGCCGCCAACAATTACTACCATAGTATCGTCGGGCAGATATCCGATTCCTGCGCCATCGGCCAATCCGTCGCGAGCAATGACGACTTCTATCTCGTCGCCTCGGCAGTAGGTCATCCCGCACCTCCATCTGCTTAGTTTTTTTGTGCAATTACTACATCAGACACACGTCTCAATCGACAACGATCGACTTACGGGGCCAAAGCCGTCAGGCTTCCGTCCAAACCGACCACATACGAAGTCGATCCGCTTGCGCCGACACCGGCAAGAACATAGAGTGATGGCGTAGTCTCATACTGCCACAAAACCTTGCCCTCCGATGCTGACACAGCGCTTAAAGTTCCCTTGTTACCGCACACATATACAACGCCGTTGTGCTCAGTCGGGGCGGTCGGCACCATGCCCGCAGGCACATCAACCGACCAGATCGTCTTGCCTGTCGAGTCCACTTTCTGCAGTTTGTTCGTTGTGCATCTCAGATAGACCGACTGGCCATCCTCGGAGAGTCCCACACCGGCAATTCCCTTAAGATCGGAAATTGTCTCTCCCGTATTTGCATTAGAAAGAGCACAGTCATATTTTCTATCCGGCGTAAACAGCACGCCGTTGCATACTACCGGGCCGCAATCAGCAGGGCTGTAATATCGAGCCGCTCCGCCATACGAACTGCCGTGCCCGACTTGCTTCCAAACCAGCTTGCCGTCTGCGGTATTGAGGCAATATATAAGCGTATCCCACGCGCCATAATATACCTTGCCTTCCCACAGGAACGGCTTGATCTCGATGTTATATCCGGCGTCGGTGTTTTTCCAGTTTTGTTTTCCGGTTGCAGCATCAACGCTGTAAAACGCGCCAGTGCCGCAAGCGAAGTAAATGGACTTGCCATCGGAGACCGGAGACGAGTAGATCGGCTCTTCGGCCTGGAACTTCCACACTTCCTTGCCGGTCGATGCGTTCAGGCAGTATAGATAGGTGTCTTCACTGCCGACGTAAACTTTGTCTCCCTGCGTCAGAACCTCGCCGCAGATCATGCCTTTTGTTGGGAAGACCCATTTAGACTTGGCAGGAGCAGTATACGCACGCACGGTGCCGTCGTATCCGCCGATATAAATCGTGCCATCAGGTCCCACGGCAGGAGTTGTTTTGCTGGCGGTTCCGGTCAGCACGCGCCAAAGGACTCTAGGTCGGGTGGATTCGATATAAAAGAATGTCGATTTATGATACTCCGCTCCATCCTTATCCTTGAAGGTCAGCTTCAGGTTGTGGGCCCCGGGTTTGAGATTTTTGGCTGCCAGCAAACGCTCAAAACTGCCGCCTGCTTTCAACTCCAGAGCGGTAGTCTCCTCAGCTTCGTCAACCCTCACTACAGCGCTGACAATCTCACCTTTTCCGGCTGCGATCCAGGCTTTAATCGGGACCTGCGCGGAATATGTGGCGCCTTTCCTTGGCGATGCGAAACTTATATTAGGATATCGTTTGGTCGGAGCCGCAAGTGGCTTCTCCAGCATTTTTTTTGTGGCTTTAGCTTCAGGGCCCTGGTCTTTGTAGGCTATTCGAAGATGGCCGTCCATTATGGAGTACACCTGATAACCTGCCGGTCCCGGCCCATAAGTGGAGCCGCCCTGGACGATATCAAAGTTCTCATACTTGCCACAGTTTGCGCCGTGACCGTGGCCATACATTATTATCGCAATGTTATATGGCCGCAGAATATCAAGCAGCCGGTCTACATCGTAGCGGCTGGCAAACTCCCTGGTGCTCAAAGGATGGTGTAGCGCCACGAATATAGGTATATCCTTGCCCGCTTTTTCGAGGTCCTTTTGCAACCATGTCAACTGTTCCGGCCCAAATGCAGGAAGAGGATGCTGGAATCCGGCTGAATAGAGCACGATGAAGTGGCATCCGTTCTTATCGAACGAATAATATGGCCAGCCGTACAATTGCGTGATTTCATAAGTCAAGGATCGCCATGTGCCGTCGTGGTTCCCTATTGATATATACAAGGGCAGGTCGACGTTCTTAAAGTAATCCTTATAGAGCTTGAATACCGCCGCGCTTCCAAACTCAGTCACGTCACCGGTGTCAATGATAAACGACGGCGGCAAAGCGATGGTTTTGAATGGCTCAAGAAGAATCGGCTGCGGGTTTTCCAGCTCAGATATTGTTTGTGCAGCTTTAGTCTGGGTGGTGTGGTCGTCGCTGATGTGCACGAAGGTGAAATTGCCAACGGCCGCCCACGATGGCAAAACAACCATGCAGACGAACAACGAGGCAATCAACGATATCGACCATAGGTTTCTACGTTTGAACAATGCTTAAATCCCCCTAAATGATTTGCAGTTCCTCCAATATGGCAAGTGCGAATTTATCAGCCTTGGTCTGCTTATATCGACCGTTCCTGCCCTCAATATGATCCAGATAATGGGAAAACTCATGCAAAAACACTCCCAATATCAGATTTTCGGCATTTTCGAATCGGACAGTTTTGAGACGCTGATAGACTCTTTGCCGGCCATACTTGTCTTGTTCGGTATAATAGTCGGAAGTCTTGAACTGCACTTCCAACGGATAGCGATTGTATTTATTGATACGCAATCGAATCAACTTTCCCTCTTCAAAGCCGCGTGTCGCCCGATAATACGTACCCGATATATACCTTCTTGACCCCTTTGGACAGTATTTCAACTGAACGGTAATGCCCTTAGTCGGATATTCGCCCACGGCTTCCCGCAGCATACCATCCACATCGTATTGGGTCGTATTCTCTATATTCATATTCTTATACGGATGGAAACCCGCTTAGTCTCCCCGCAAACAGACGATTTGCCCAATGCGCCCCGATAAATGCAAAAATAAAGACTCCGAGAGCCGCAAAAAGCATCGATGTATCCAGTTGCGGCGCGATGCTTATGTCGGATTGCCCGACTATGCCCCAGCTCATTCTACATAACATCGAGACAACGGCCAGATACAAAAATTGCAGAATGGCAATTCTAAATGCGGTAGGAAGTGATCCATCTCTCGATCCCATTCTAACTGCCATTCGACCTGCCATCAAAATGGCAAATGATCCGATCAGAGCCGCCAGCCATAAATATTTCGAAGGAGGTTTGGTCTTGACCTTTGAGCCTTGGGTAATATTGTTGCCTCGATAGACGTGAACGCTGGTTTTATAGGCCGCAGCTGGAATGTTTACCGGCACAGCAGCAGCCGACAATTCCGCCGAATACACCATAAGATAGCCGATGCCCATCATAGCGGGCAACGCCTGCACGACCTTTGGCTGAAAAGACATATCCTCATCGCTGGCGTCAGACTTTGAAATAAGAGCCGCCAGCGCAACCGCGCCGATGAGTATTTGCACCACGAGTCCCGTCAGCAAAACAGCCTTGGCGCAAGCCCACCATTTGCCGGGTATTTCCTCGACCCCGCCGACTGCCCGCACTGCCATAAGCCCGCCAAGGTAGGAAAATATTATGCCGAATACAGACCCATAAATCAGCGTGCTGTTTATAGACGGTGAAAAGAGCAATTCCGGCGGGTTAAGTTCGAAGCCTTCGATCGGAGGCAGTGCAGTTGAAGAAAATCCGGCTTTCACCAGCGACGCACCGCCGGCAAGCAATACAACATGGATAACTCCTGCGCCCAACGCAACCCCAAGCATAGACCACCTGGTCGCATTGTTTCGCATATAACCGGCGACAAGACCTCCGATTATGAGAGAGAATACGGGTATGATCGACCAAATGGTAATTGGCAGGGTAATCCAGGCAGTGGAATTGCCGTTAAGCGCAGCGCCGGCCCCAACAAGGGTGATGTGCTGGGCAGCATAATAATTGAGCAATGAAAGCCATAATGCGTCCTGGAGATTCTTCCACGAGTTGCCATTTGCAATCGCTCCAAAGCCCGCAAGACTGAAGAGGAAGCTGATAATACAACCGATGCCAAGGGCGACTACTGCGCCAACGAGGGCGGCAACAAATGGGTTGGTCGCTTCGCCTCTCCAACTACTGCTCGGCCTCATATAGACTGCGCCTCCTGCATGCTCATTCATTACGCGACGCTACCATAATGTCAATTATAGCTTTGTCGCCCAATTCCTTCCCCATCATCTGTCTCAGTCGATTTGTTCAACTCCCCAGGCTCGAATAGCCTCAATAGAGGCTTCGTCGGTCAGGTCCAGATGCACCGGCGTAACGGAAATATAGCCATCTGCCACAGCTTTTACATCGGTTCCTTCTTTGAGATCGTCCTCCGGCAGATCGCCGCCAAGCCAATAGTAATCTCGACCAGTCGGATCTGTGCGCTTGTCAAGCTGGCCGACATAGCGTCTTTTGCCCTGCCGCGTAACTTGCACTCCGTTTATATCAGACGCAGCAACAGGGGGCACATTCACGTTCAAAAGGGCGCTTTCCGGCAGTTTATGATTGTCGATCAACAACGCCAGGTCAACCGCAAATCGAGCAGCGGCGGTATAATCAATTTTTGGCTCAATGCCGGCCACTGAAATGGCAAATGAAGCGACGCCGAGAATAGCTCCCTCCATCGCAGCGGACACCGTTCCGGAATATGTAAGATCCCATCCGAGATTCGGGCCATGATTTATGCCCGACACCACAAGGTCAATCGGCTCCTGGAAAATGCCTAAAATAGCCAGGGTAACGCAGTCAGATGGCGTTCCATTGGACGCATACGCGGCGCTGCCGTCTTCCAGGACGACTTTTTCGGCGCGGAGAGGTTTATGCAGCGTAATCGAGTGCCCGCAGGCGCTCCGAGGCCGATCAGGCGCGACCACAAAGACATTGCCTATTTTGTCCAGTTCGGTTTTGAGTGCCAGCAGTCCCTCTGCAAATACTCCGTCGTCATTTGTAACAAGTATATTCATGTAATTAAACTCACCGTTGATAGTCTCATCTTAGCCTCTGCCAATGCAATTACCTTCCGATAGGCAGGGTTATTGCGGTTTGTCGATCCAGGTATGCCAATCGCTGCCTATGTCCCCGCGTTTTCTGTATCGTTCCATAGACAGAGCGCAGTTGCATTCGCCCTCATTTTCCATCAACAGCGCATCGATAGCGATTGAAGGCAGGGCTTGGACGGCCGATTCCACGCTCGATTTCTCCTCTTCAGCCAACAGCCCTTCGAACAGTTCGCCGGGACGATACCCTCGCTGCGCCACTCCCTCGGCATAATTGGTCACATAGCAAAGAGGACAGTAGCACATCTCCAACTCCTTAGCCAGAAATGCCTCCGGTATCAGAGTCATACCGACCAGACTTGCGCCGAGCAGGGCATATTTTCTGATCTCAGCTTGTGTCTCCAGCCTCGGCCCCTGAGTGCACACATACACATCATCTGTCCTGCACCGGCCAAATCGATTTTTTATCACATCCTGCAGGTTTGTCGAAAGCTGCGGACAAAATACCGGGTTCTGTCGAATAAATCCTATGCCCAAGTCTTCGTAAAATGTAGTTTTTCTTCCCGAAGTCTCGTCGATTAAATCTCCCGGCACGAGCATCTCACCGATTCGAATATGCGGGTTTATGGCCCCGGGGCCGGACCACGCTATGATCTTCGATACGCCAAGCTCTTTGAGCGCCCATATATTGGCGCGGTAGTTCACATACGGAGCCGATACCGCATATCCCTTTTCTCCGTGTCTGGAAAGAAAAAGAATCTCGGCTCCATCGCGCTCTATTATGTGTATGGGAGGAGAAAACCCGAACGGCGTCTCGACAGGATCGATGGCGCCGGATTCCGATAGCCCGGCAACGGTTCGATAGCCCTGACTGCCTCCTATAATAGCTAACCTGCTCGACATAATCTTATCTCCGATAATGAACCTTTAGAATCTCATAAAGGGTTGTGCGCTGAGCGGCATCGAATCCGGAGGCGTGAATAAGCTCAATGAGGTCACGCTCGCTCATTTTATGGGTGACGCCGGTTGCCGCTACCACGTTTTCTTCGATCATAGTGCTGCCGACATCATTGGCTCCAAATCTAAGGGCAAGTTGCGCCACAGCCGGCCCCTGAGTAACCCACGATGCCTGCACATTGTCTATATTATCCAGATACAGACGAGAAATCGCCAGCATGCGCAGATAATCGTGCGCGCCCGTTGGTCGGCGGTCAATTTGAGTATTGCCGGGCTGAAATGGCCAGGGAATAAACGCGGTGAATACTCCGGTTTCGTCCTGCAAAGCCCTGATTCGCTCAAGATGCTCCACCCTGGCTTCAATATCCTCTCCCATGCCAAACACCATTGTTGCGGTAGCGCGCATGCCAAGCTGACTAGCCGTGCGCATAACCTCGATCCACTGATCGGCAGAGCACTTATCCGGACTTACACATCTGCGCACTGAGTCTGATAGTATCTCGGCTCCCCCACCCGGCAGCGAATCCAGACCGGCTTCGCGCAGTCGCATCAGCGTATCTTTGATAGACAGCGAGGATAAATCTGATATATGCACAACTTCAGGCGCGGATAAACAGTGAACCTGTACATTGAAATGCGCCTTGATTGTCTTTAGAAGATTCTCGAAATATTCTATGCGCAATTCCGGATGCAAGCCGCCCTGCATTAGAATCTGAGTCGCGCCCAAATCGACTGCCTCGCGTATTTTTTGCAATATCTGTTCCGTTGTGAGCACGAACCCATCGGGATCGCCGGGCTTGCGATAAAATGCGCAGAATCGGCAACCTGATACGCAGATGTTTGTATAATTTATGTTGCGGTCGATCATATAGCTGCGAATCGGCTCAGGATGTCTGGCCGTGCAGGCTTCATCAGCCGCCCAGGCAAGTTCGGGCAGCGTGGCGGTATGCATCAGATCGCAGGCATCCTGCGGCGTCATTCGACTTCCCATTATTCGCACACTCATTTATTTACCGCCACATTATCCAACAAGCCGTGCGCGATGGCTTTCTCCCGGAACAGCTCAAAGCCCTGCAATTCGCGTTCCCCCATGTCATAGACCATTATCCGCGCAAGATAGTCATAGCAAGTTGCGTAGGACAACCCCAGTCTGTTGGATTCTTCCTCTGCGATACGCTGCAACAGCCCTCTGCCATCGCTCATCGCGTTATGCAAAACCTCCGTAAGCTCAGGCGTAATCCCGCGACCTGCCCAAACCGCAAATACTGCGGGCAATCCGGTCAGCTTGCGCCATTGATCGGCGAGGTCGAGCACGTGCAGGCCGTCTTTCGGATACTGCATGGCCGGATCGCCGATAACCAGAGCGGCATCGGCCAATTGAAGCATATTGCTCGGATGCGGGTCTGCCTGCACGAACTCAGGGGACAGATCATATACCTCTTTTAGAATAATTCTGAGCATATTAGCCCCGGAAAGGCTGCTTGTGTCAAGAGCCACGGTTCGGATTGACTCCACAGGCCGTTTGCTGAGCATCAATACGCTTTTAACCGGGCCATCTGCGGCGATGCATATACCCGGACATACGCCAAAATCAGGGTTCATAAAACAGGCAAAACTCGAAACGGGAGCGGCGGCGATCTCATTGGCTGCAAGCATGCGCGCCAGCACGGACGGCGGCGCATATACAAACTCCCACCCGTCAGGCAGCCCGCCGGACTCCAGCGTATATACAAGCGGCCGAACATTCATATATGGCAGACATCCCAGTCTCATATTTGCTCCGTAGAAATCAAGTTGTAAACGGTGTCGCGTTCAACCGGCACGTGTCCTGTCTCTTCAATCAAGTGTTTGATAACGGCCACGGTCAACCCTTCCGGCGTGCTGGCCCCGGCACGATGGGTTATCTTTTCTTCTACCACCGTGCCATCGAAATCATCCGCCCCGAAGCTCAACGCGACCTGCACAAGTTTTAGCCCCAGCATAATCCAAAAGACTTTCAAGTGGGGTATGTTGTCTATTATTAATCGAGCTACCGAATATACTTTGAGGTCATCTATTGCGCTCATCGGCGACGCCAAACCGATCAAATCCGTATTAGCCGCGTGGAATTTCAGGGGAATAAACGTCATAAATCCACCGGTTTGGTCTTGCAGGTCTCTTAGGGCAATCATATGCTCCACGCGCTCTTGATATGTCTCAACATGTCCATACAGCATTGTGGAATTGCTTTTGATTCCGAGTTGATGAGCCTGGCGGATCACCTCCAGCCATTTTTTGCCGGACATTTTCTCAGGGCAAACAATTGAGCGCACCCTTGGGCTGAAAACCTCAGCCCCTCCGCCCGGAATAGATCCCAACCCGGCGTCTCGCAGTTCAATTAGAGCTTGTTGGATCGTAATTCCCGCCACTTCGGCTATATGAGCGATCTCTACTGCTGTAAAAGCTTGTATATGTACAGATGGAAATCTTTTACTCAGCGCGGACAGCATTTCGGTGTAATAAGACAACGGCAAGTCCGGATGCAACCCTCCTACGATATGAAGCTCGCTGAACTTCATTGCCTGCCATTCAGTTTCCGCTCTGTGCACTATTTCATCGACGCTCATCGCATAGGCGTCCGAGTCCCCTTCATTGCGCGAAAATGCACAGAACCGACAGCGATTTTTGCAGATATCGGTGTAGTTTATATGCCTGTTGACCACATAATATGCTCGATTGCCATTGATCCGCATCCTGATCTCGTTGGCCACAGCTCCGCTAGCAGAAATATCATCTGACTCGAACAGTCGCACTCCGTCCTGCGCCGATAGTCGTTGTCCTTCTAATGCGCGCTCGAGAACATCTCTCACATCGCTTTTTGCTATTATTGACTCCATCATAGAAAAATATCCGCCACAACAAATAATAAAAGCCCGATACTTACGCACCCGTTGAGCGTAAAGAACGCAGTATTAACCCGGCTGAAGTCCCTTGCCGAGACCAGGCTTTGCTCATAGATTAAGAATAGCCCTACGAGCGCAACCCCTGCATAGTAAGCCGCACCCAACCCGCTTAGAATACCGAACCAGGTGAGCAATGCTACCATACAGGCATGAAATAATCGCGATACAAACAGCGCATTTGCAGGCCCGATACGCGCAGGCAGAGAAAACAGGCGCACCCTGCGGTCGATTTCAAGGTCTTGAAGTGAGTATATGATATCAAATCCTGCCGTCCACAGCATAACCGCGGCGCACAATGCCACGGAAACAAAGCTGAATTGACCGGTGACCGCTATCCACGCACCCACCGGAGCGATACCCAGGCTTAATCCGAGCCATAGATGCGATAAGCTCGTAAATCGTTTGGAATAGGAATATGTCAGCAGAACCGCAAGGGCTATCGGTGACAGTGCGAAAGCAAGCCGATTGAGCTTGTATGCCGAGAAAATAAACACAAGTGCTGATGCAATGGTAAAAACCCAGGCAGCCCCTTTCGATACCGTGCCGGCAGGAATCGCACGAGAGGCAGTGCGCGGATTATCAGCATCTATTTTTGCGTCTGCAATCCTGTTAAACGTCATTGCAGCGCATCGCGCCCCAACCATCGCAATCAATATCCACAACATTATGTGCGGTTTAGGCAGACCATTAGCTGCAACAAGCATTGAGATCAAAGCGAACGGCAAAGCAAAGATCGTGTGCTCAAATTTAATCATATCGAGGATGATCCGCAACTTCTGGATCATTCTCCCCAACCCTTCGTCAGCCCGATATCAATTCCCATCAGTTGCAGGACACGATCCACAACAAAATCCACCAAGTCGCTGATTTCTTTTGGTTTGCTGTAAAATGCCGGGCAAGCGGGAAGTATAACGGCCCCTGCCTCGGCAAGCGTTGTCATGCTCCGAAGTTGTATAAGATTCAACGGTGTTTCCCGCACAACAAGTATAAGTTTACGGCGTTCTTTTAGACATACATCTGCAGATCGGGTGATGAGATCATCCGATACCCCTGCTGCAATTCTCCCCAGTGCGCCCATCGAGCATGGGATAACGATTAAACCATCATAATTATGAGAGCCGCTGGCTGGCGGTGCGCCTAAGTCTGTAGAAGATAATAGTTGAAACTTAGACTTTTGTTGCTTTGGCAGTACTTGAGATAAGGTCTCCGATCCAAGCTCGCGTCGAATAATGCCCATTGCGGATTCCGAAGCAGTGAGGTATATGGTGTTGTAGACTTCGGGCAATAGCTGCAACAGTCGAGCGGCATACGCAGCTCCGCTCGCGCCTGAAATTGCAACCATTATTCGAGACTCAACAGCCAATTCCCAGGTCCCTCCATATATTGTCGATGCGGCTTATGATCTCGTCGCTCATCTTAATATCATCCGGCCATGCCCTATTATAACCCTCCCCCGCAATCTTGCGAGTGGCGTCTATTCCCATCTTCGAACCGAATAGCGGCTGTCCGGCGGCATGATCGAGCACATCCACCGGCCCATCGGCAAATATGATATCCCGCCTCGGATCGATGTTGCTGCCTAGACGCCAGAGAACATCGCTTATGTTCTGCACATCGACGTCTTCATCGAAAACCGCTATGATTTTGGTGAACATCATCTGCCCAAGTCCCCATAGCGCGGAGATAACTTTGTGCGCCTGCAGGGGATAGCGTTTGCGGATTGAAATAAATGCAAGGTTATGAAAAATACCCTCAATCGGCAGGTTCATATCAACTATTTCGGGCAGTTGAGATTTGATAAGCGGCAAAAAGATGCGCTCAGTGGCCTTGCCCAGATAACAATCCTCCATAGGAGGCCGACCGACTATCGTAGCCGGATAGATGGGCTTGCTGCGCTGTGTTATGCATGTCAGATGAAATACCGGATATTCGTCAGCGGGAGAATAGTAACCTGTATGATCGCCGAAAGGCCCTTCCGTGCGACGCTCTTTCGGATCAACATACCCTTCAAGCACAATCTCCGCGTCCGCCGGAACCTGCTGATCGATGGTCTTGCACTGCACCATTTCCACAGGGCAGCCACGCAAAAAACCTGCAAACAGCATTTCATCAAAGTCATCGGGCAGGGGCGCAGTTGCGGCATAGGTGATAGCGGGATCACCTCCAAGGGCCACTGCAACTTCCATTCTCTTGCCCGCGGCCTCATGTTCGGCATAGTGCCTGGCCCCAACTTTGTGCAAATGCCAGTGCATACCCGTTGTCTGAGAATCATATACGTGCATGCGATACATTCCCACATTGCGCTTTCCGGTCTCCAAAGACCTGGTAAACACCATTGGAAGGGTGATAAACCTGCCCCCATCACTAGGCCAGCACTGCAATATGGGAAGAGTATTCAAGTCCGCATCCGTGCCGGTCCTAACGATCTCCTGACAAGGAGCATTTTTGACCGTCTTTGGAAACGCGGAGGAAAGCTGAATCAGCTTTGGCAGCATCATCAGTTTTTCTGCAAATGTGCTCGGAGAATCCGTATGCAGCAACGATTCTATGCGGCGTGCAATCTCTTCGATCTCACCGACGCCTAACGCCATTGCCATCCTGCGGTAGCTGCCATAGGCATTGATTAGCACGGGCATATCGAAGCCCTCGACATTGCCGAAGAGCAGTGCCGGTCCCTGCGATTTCATCACGCGGTCGGCAATTTCGGTGATCTCCAGGTCACGGCTTATCGATTCGGGCACCCTCACAAGCTCGTTTTCACGCTCGAGATGCGCTATAAAATCTGTCAGTCCATTGTAAGCCACGCCCTAATTATCCTACCGAGACACTTCTTAGTCAAGCGCAATAGCCCATCATCAGTGAACACCCAGATATGGTCACTATGCGGACGCTTACGAATATGTTTTTGCTCAGCTTGAAACGCCATCTGAGAGCCTACAGCATTGACAGGCCATTATGCGGCCTCTATAATCTTTCTACCGGACGATGTTATCGGCCGATTTCGTGCAAGGGACGCATTATGCTGAAACCATCTGATTTCTTTGATTTGAACGGCTTTGAGTTTAAGGCCGTATTTGACGGAGTCGACTATGTTTGGGAAGCGCTCAGTCGTGTGGGAAGATTCGCATTAGAATACATAACCAGCGTGGACGCCGACAGCACGGTCCAGGGCGTGATTATGCCCGGAGCATATGTCGACGACGTGCACGCTGTTGTTATCGGTGAAGGAACGGTCGTAGAGCCGGGCGCGTTCGTTCAAGGGCCGGCGATCATAGGACGCAATTGCCAGATCAGGCACGGCGCATACATCCGCGGGCACGTTGTCATAGGCAACAATTGCATAGTCGGCCACTGCAGCGAGCTTAAAAACTGCGTTATGATCGACACCTCTCAAGCTCCGCATTTCGCCTATGTTGGAGACAGCATACTTGGACGCGGGGTCAATTTAGGTTCCGGAACGGTGCTGTCCAACGTCCCGATATCCAGCGTTAAAGACCAGCAAACAGGCAAACGCCCCACTATCAAGCTGACTATCGACGGCAAAACTTATGATACCGGGCTTGTAAAGTTCGGCGCAGTGGTTGGTGATTATTGTCAGACCGGCAGCAATGTGATAACTAATCCGGCGACGCTGCTTGGCAAAAATTGCCTGGTCTATCCGGGCGCATCTGTCAAAAAAGGTTTTTATCCGGACAACAAAATCATCAAGCTGCGGCAGGATGTAGAGTTGGCAGATAAGCGATAAACTAGGGCAATTGCCTTATCTGCGTGGCGAATCCGCTGAAAACAAACTCTGTCGATACTCCCGGGATTCGCAGTTTTCGCGCCACTCCATCCATATTTGCAACCACTGCATAACGCTTGCCTGAAGGCGCAGTGATGATGGCATATCGCACTTCCGGGCTATCCGGCAACCTTTCCGTCTTTGCAGCTTTCCGTAGATTTGCCGCCAGTTTGCTGTCCCCGCCAGACAATACGAAAGCGATATCGGTGATAGTCTGTCCTGCTTTGACCTCTCTTTCCTCTTTGTAGTCGGCAACGATCACATCATACTGCAGGCTGTTGGAAGGGGCGTTGCGACCGGAGTAGTCATAAATCACAAACTCATCTCCCGTAAGCAACGCGACGGCCAGCTTCTGGTCAACGCAGAGCCACGGTGATTTAACTTTTTGCGAAGTTGACGATATGGCATTGACTCCCGATTGCGCAGCTTCGAGCGTGCCGAGATTTTTGGCTCCGGGGAGGCTGATTTCCGCATTGTCAACGGAGATATTTCTTATGCTGCCATTGAAAACATCGTTTGCAATCGCCATATTCAAGCCGTACGATGCCTTGAGGTTTAGATCGGTAACGGCAGTGCTGTGTTCGAATACGACTGCGATTCCCTCATCACCCAAAAACGAGTAGCTGACCCGCTTATTTGCCATCGGATCCCCGGATTTGTTTGCGTAAATTATCTCTCCGGTTGTGGAAAAACCATTCTTAGTCAGGGTCTCTTTGTGGCTGGTAGTAGTTTTTTGATGATCAATATCGGTTGCACGGATCCGACCAACGAATTGATCAGACATCCACTCAACCATATCAGCGCACCCTGCAGGTATGAACAACCCCAACGGATACTTACCCGACAGATGCCGCCAACTGAACGATGCAAATGCATTCCAGGATCGCGCAAACGTCAATTCCGAGCCGGGACTTGTCCAACTGCCGGTCAAATGCTGCCAAAGCTGGGCGTCATTCGGCGCATTCAGAACTGATGCGTGCTTGTGCAGCATATAGCAAAGCGCGATATTTGCATAGGTGTCCGTTTCATACTCAGCCATCCTGTCACTGAGTATGTTTCTGGTAAAGCGGCCGCCATAAAAACTGCCATCGGAGTTTATTAGTTGTTCACGTTCCAGAGTAGAAATGCGGTCGATCTCCATTCGACGAGCGTCCGCATCGTTAAATCGCAACTGAGCCAGCGCCAGACCCGGCAGGACAAAATTGAGGCCGTAGGTGTAGCGAGGCCAGTCCTTTCCGCTCAAATACGCAAATCTGCTGTTCCCCACATAACTGCGCTTTATCCAGCGGAAAACGTCCTGATAATGATGAAACATTGCCTCAGGAGGAGTGATTCCTGCGCCGGCCAGTCCCTCGAAGCCCCACGCCAGAGAATGCAAAGGGCAGGACATATAGCAGAAGTGATATGCTCCGTGGTTTTCGATGGTGTAGTCGTCGTGAATGTTGACCGTAACCATCCAGTCCTTAACCGGCTTGCCATCTACGATGCTATCGTCCTCTTTGTCACGGGCAACCGATAGAGTATTCATACAGAATTCGCTGAGTTTGACTCGCCAGGCCGGCGCGTTTTTGTGGTTTGGAAACATTCCGATAGCCCACGCAAGAACCTCCGAATCCCACGCATTTTCCTCGGACTTCGTATCGTTTGCTACGCCGCTCGGAGGAGTTCTATTCAAGTGCCGATTGGCTTCGTGGACGACCACACGCTCAACTCCCGCCTTCTCATCGCTTGTCAGATGAACCCAAAGCAACCTTGCGCCCGCAGCCATTCGAGCTGTCCACCAGGCCGATTGCCAGTCATTGCCCCACTGATAACCGTTGCCGCAATACAGATCTCCGGTTGCATGGCCGCGTGTCATGTAAGCCAGGCAAGCGCGCGCTCGTTTCATAAGGGTATCGCGGGATATGCCGGACGGTCGCTGATCGTATTCAGGTGAAGTAGCGAGCAGCGAAGTGACAAAAATATAGTTGCCCATCGCCCTGAGTCCCATCTCGGAGTGACTGAAATCCCCGAAATAGCCGAGGTCGGGATCATTAAGGTAGTTGGCGTGCCATCCTCGCTCGGAATACATAGGAAATCGCTCAAGTATGCGCATAAAATCAGCTTCGCCGGGATAGGTCCTGGCGGAATAATCCGGCTGCTTGACCAGATGAAGCCGATCCTGATGAGCGACAGGCTCGATTGTTCTCCCTTTTGGCGCATCAAGTTTTATGATAGCCGTCGAAGGTTCAACAGGGCTATCGGTTGGTGATACTTCGAGACCGCTGATAATCCAGTTGCGAATGGGAGAGCTGAATTTCAAATCCAGATATCCGTTTTTTACTTCGATTGGGAATGTGTATGCTATCGCCTCTGCAGTTTCTGCGCGCAGAGTGTGTATTTCCTTGCCTTGTGCTTGAATTGTGAGAACGTGATCGCTGACCATGCAATCGCCCATGTGAATGGTCACTGCGTAGTTGCCATTTTTGAGGTCAATGCGAAAATCAGCCGGGTCTCTGCCGTAGATAAAATCACGCAGAAGCGCATGGCGACAACCTCTATCCCTTGCCTCAATTCGAGTGTTGCCTACCCAGCCAAAGCCTGTTTTCACAGCATATAGCGTCGGTACGGACACAACTATGAAACCGGACTCCAGAGGAGACTCCAGCAGGCCGAAATCAAGCTTTACTGCCGCTGACACGAAACTTGCAGCTATAACGCAAATTAAACTTATGACAACAGTAGCAAACCTCATTATTACCCTACTTTCGGACAGTTGAATAGATCAAGTCGTATGCAGCAGTCAGTTCTTCAATAGTGCAATGATCCTGCACAAAATGAGTGGTGCAGTATAGCAGCCCGCCATCTTTGAACATTTCCAATACACGTTTTATTTCCGATTTTAGATGATCATAGTTGTCAAATCCTATTGTCGTCTGCACGTCCAGCCCGCCCATAATCGTGAACTTGTCCATATAATTTCTACGATAGATGGAATAGTCCATTCCGGCGGATTCCTGATATGGGTGAACGACATCGAAACCCAGTTGCACTATCCCATCCAGCACGGACATAACATTGCCGTCACTATGCAGGCTGAGATAGCATCCGCGAGACTTGACCGCATCGGCGACCTGTTTATGATATGGATAGATCATCTCCCACCAGACCTTTGGGCTGAACATAAGACCACTCTGCGCACCCCAGTCATCTGAAATGTGGATCATATCAACGCCAAGGTCAATGCAGTTCATTGCAAAGTCGATATTCCATTGCGCCTGTCGGGCATAGAGCGCATGGATGTCATCAGGATACAAAAGCAGGTATGCAAGGTGATTCTCAATGCCGAATATGCCGTTCATAGCCTCGAAAAAGCCGGGAGTCTGCATATACACAAACCGCGCACGCTGTTCTTTGTGATGCCGGACGGCGTCGGTCACGCTCCCATAATCAGAGGCGATATTCGGGTCTGTCATAGCAACATCGCGCATATCCGAAGGCTCGATAGGCCTGCCCAGATTACTTGAACGTTGAGCGATAGTATCAGGATCGAATGTCGGCGGGCCGCCGAAAAGATGGGCTAAATCGAACTCGTATTTGTCCTCGAAAGCGGCAACCGAACCGAACGATTCGTTGATCTGCTCGGACAGATTCGCGCTCACCCAGCCATAAATCGGCGTTCTATCCGGCTTTTGGTGATTGATTGTCTGGATGACGCGCTCTCTGCTTAGCACTTTTGTTCCTTTTTTGCTATAAAGACTGCTCGCCTTTTTCGTAGTTCGAAAATCCGCACCAGCCAAATGCGGCCTCGCAATCGTCGGCTATCAGACTGAACTTCGAAGAGCCGAGGTCAATTCTGGCGTCGATTTTGTTCATCTCGTCGAATCTTACCTGCATGCGGCCGTTGTGTTGTTGAATGATTATCGTATGCCATGCGGCAAGATCGAAGCGCTGCGGCAGGCTGCCTTTGGCGATGGGACTTCCATTTGACCTTAACTCAATAGACTTGGATGCAGCGTCTACGACTATATCAGCCCTGCCGCACTCAGCGTCTATAGCAATGCCGTATCGAGCTTTGCCGCCGGATTTTTGCAGTTTAACATTGAACTCCGCAACGAAATTGGCTCCGACCGGGCACTTCCAGGCGATTTCTCCACTGCAGCCCACGAGTCGATCCTCGCCTCCGATTTTCCATTCTCCGGATTTGATTTGCCAGTTCGGGCCGATATCCGAACGCAGAAAGCTTTCGCAGCATTGTGGGGGTTCCGGATTGGGCTGCTGCGTCCAGGTGGGGCCATCGCAGCGTAAGTCGCCTGATTTATCGAAATAGAGCCTGTCGAGACACATCCTCCTGACATGTCCGCCGGACTTGCGGCAGTGATAAACGTGCCACAACGACTTCAAATTGGGACCTCTTATGCTCCAATTGCATCCCGTAGCAACCCATTCTCCCGTAAGCTGCATAATCAGTTTGTCGGATTTCTGGGGCTTGAGGTCAGCAATCGACCTGCCTTTGGCTACTCTGACCTGATAGCTGTCTTTAATCCAGTTGTTGCCGCAGTATGTGAGGTAATATACTCCATTGCGCTTCCAAAGATCAGGGCCTTCCGTCCAGAAGTTGCCGTCGCTGTCCGCGCTGAACTGACACGCCGGCAGAGTCTGATTGCGCCCGTCACCTTTAATCGGGGATGACGTCTTTCTGTATTGGATGCCAACGCCCTCCCAGCCCGCGTAGAATAGATACAACTGACCGTCATCATCTAACAGGGGTACGGCGTCAAGGCTGTTTACATCTATTAAATCTTTGTTGACGCATACGAACGGCCCGGTGGGTTTATCTGATTCGAAAACCCTGTGCTTCTGATCTATTCCGCACACATAAAGATAGAACTTGCCGTTGTAGTAGAACGGCCCCGGACTCCAGCCATGACCGTCCGCAAAAACCGGATCATCTCCGATGCATAAGCCTTGATATTTCCAGTTGACCAGGTCGTCAGACTCCCAGCATCGCATCCCCGGATCCTCTTTGACCTTGGTGGCGTAAAGATAATACTTTCCCATCCATCTCAGCAAACCGGGATCGGCGATTCCCGCGCCAATTCCTTCGCTTTCGACGGGCAGAGGATTTTTATATGCAGATGCGCTAACTCCAAGAGCCATAACACCGATCAGCAACAACACCGTACCCCTTAACATTCAACTCCCCTACTCCACATTAAGCCCGATCTGCACTTTTGCCGAATCAGGAGCGTTGTTGATGATCTTCTCCCCGCCGGCAAACCTGCATCCGACAATAGCTGCGGAGCGCGTCGATTGCCCAAGCTCGATTTGATTCTTGCCTTCTGCGGTAAAGTCGCATCCATTGACAATAACCGAGCCGCTTTTGACCGATATCGCGGGAGCCTTTTCGTTTTTGTTGGCCCATCCTGAGAAGTGGCACGAGGAGAACGTCACATTGCCGCCGCCCTCGATTATGGCCTGGCTGTCAGTCGTTTCAATTGGCCAGAATCCGCAGTTTGAAAATTTCACCGGGCCGTTATTTTCCGGGCCGACGACCACCGTTGCCATAATCTGGCAATTTGAAAACGCAATCCCTGCGTGGCTTTGCGAGGCGTCCACTTGCACCGAAACAGGGCAAATATCTGAGCCGCACTGAGTCAATACGGCGTTGCCATCCCCGTTTGCGGTGCGAATGAAGTGATAGCCGATTTTCGGGAAGATAACGAAGCAGTTATTCATATACTCCCAATCGGTTTTGCCGATAATGAATCCGATGAAATTTTCCGGCAGATATGCCAGCAGCGTATCCCATTTCTTGCCTTTAGGCGCGTTGGGGTGATCGGCTCGCTGCCACGAATGCGGATTGAAATGAACGTTCTCTATGCGGCCGATATCGGTGGTCTGGTTAATATAGATACCGACTTTGAGAACGCAGCCAAATACGTTGCGAACATAGTGCAGTTCGTTCCAGTTGGTTCCGAAATCGATCCCTTTATAGCTGTTAACGAGAGTGACATCGATAACGCTGCAGTGCATCCCGCTGCCGCGAATTGTCCACGGATATGCCTTGACGTTGTCAATATCCTGGTCTGGATAAAATATTGTGATCCCTTTGATGCAGCTACTTTGATTAAGGGAAATCAGCGGCGTGCCGTCCTCTTTGCCAGCTTCTCCGGTGGCATATATAAGCGTGCCCTTGCCGATATCGGCATGGTGCGGGGATTCCCACACTCCGCGAAGGGTCACGCCCTGCGGTACATTCAGCGTACCTGCAATCAGATACGTGCCGGCGGGCACAAACACAATTCCGCCTTTTTCGGCAGCGGAGTCCAAAGCAGCTTGAAATGCCTTGGTATCGTCCGTTTTAGCGTCACCTTTCGCGCCAAAAGAAGTAACATTTGCAGATACAACAACATCGTTGGCATCGGCTGCAAAAACGACAGAACCTGCACCAATAACAAGACACATCGCCAGTAGAGCGGTCATAACACGCATTCCTCATCTCCCGACATACAATTTGTATTACTACTTCACCGCATATATTGGTCTGACCTTCTTGAAAAGATGAATTTGCTTTGCCGCACGCTTGCGATGTGTGTATAATATGCACAAGATTAGAGGGTATTTTGGAGGCGCTATGCTGTCAATATTTGATCTCAACGGCAAATGGAAGGCACGCGGATTTGGCTCCAGGCATATTAACCCACATGCCTATCTGGGACCTGATGTAGATGAGCGGTTGTTTAATGACGCTCAAGTGCCCGGAGATATCCATTTGGACCTGCAGGAACAGGGAATTGTCGCAGACCCCAACATCGGCCTCAATGCACTTGCACAAAGATGGGTCGAAGAGCAGATATGGGTCTACCGCAGGAACTTTATTGTACCAGACGATGCAATCGGCAAGCACGTATGGCTCGTTTTCGAGGCAATCGACCTTGTGGCTGATATCTATCTAAACGGTGAGCGCATAGGCTCGCATGCAAACGTGTTTCGGCCATGCAGGATCGATGTAACCGGCAAGCTCAAGGATGGGGACAACACGCTGTCACTGCATATAGACAGCGGATTGTATTGCGTCGCCGAAAAACCGAGCAATGACTATAACATCAGTTGGGATCATAAACTGCACAAGCGTTCGTGGTTGCGTAAGCCACAGTGTCAATTTTCGTGGGATTGGTCGCCGAGATTGATCAACGTCGGCATACCGGGCAATGTGCGGCTGGAGTGGACAGATTCCGCTCGCATAGACTCCGTGGTGATGTATCCTGAGCTATCCGATGATCTGAAATCCGCTACCATAAGTGTGCGCGCCTTTGTCGACTGCGTCGCGGATGAACCACTCGGAGCGATAATCCGATTGAGAGCGCCCGATGCGGATGAGGTAGTGGTGCAGGGAGTAGAACTGCCCGTCGGCCTTTCGCGTCACGATGTCTCCGTCACAATACCCGACCCCGCGCTATGGTGGCCGAAGCCGTATGGCGACCAGCCGCTGTATGAAGTGCAGTGCGAATTGGAAATTGATGGAGATGTGGTTGACTCAGCCACGCGCCGAGTGGGCATACGCAGTGTGAAGATCAATCAAAGCCCTCATCCCGTCGAAGGACGATATTTTATCATAGAGATAAATGGCACGCCCATTTTTGCAAAAGGTGGCAATTGGGTTCCGCCGGATACTATCTATTCGTCGATAGACGCCGATCGATATCGCAAACTTGTTGACCTTGCAGTGGAGGCTAACTTCAATTGCCTGAGGATCTGGGGTGGCGGGCTATACGCCGATCCTGCGTTTTTGGATGCCTGCGATGAAGCAGGAGTTATGGTGTGGCACGATTTTATTTTCGCCTGCTCCAAATATCCCGGCGATGATCCGGAGTTTCTCCAAAACGTGCGCGCCGAAATCGAATATCAGGTAAAAAGACTCTCTCCGCATCCCAGCCTCGTGGTTTGGTGCGGCAATAACGAGCTTGAATGGGCTGCGTGGGATTGGGGATATGATCGCGAACACTCGCACCCGGACTATGCGCTCTATCATCTCGAAATTCCGAGAATCATTGCGCGCGAAGACCCGTCCAGACCTTACTGGCCAAGCTCCCCATATTCTCTGGATAATATCAATCCCACATCGCCGATCACAGGAGACCAGCACCCGTGGCACGTGTCACTTGGGGCCAGCGGCACGGATTTCTGGAAATATCGCACTGACGTAAGTCGATTTCCCAATGAGGGCGGAGTGCTCGGCGCAAGCGGCCTGGCTACCCTTTATCAGGCTCTGCCACCGGAGCACAGGCACGTTTTTTCGATGGCATGGGAGTTCCACGATAACACCTGCAACTTCAACTCAAATCCGGGAATATGCTACCGCGCAATGAAAGACTGGCTCGATCTTACTGCCGACGAATTGACCTTTGAAGAATATGCTTTTCTCAGCGGGCTTTTGCAGGCAGATGGACTGCGGGAATATATCGTCAACTTCAGGCGTCGTATGTTCAGCAGTGCGTCGGCCATTTTCTGGATGTATAACGACACCTGGCCGCAGAGTCACGGTTGGACGATAGTGGATTATTACCTGCGCCGAAAACTCGCATATCACCCTGTGCGGCGTGCGTTTGCTCCGATCAGCGTTATTGCGACCGTCGAAGAGGATAAAATCCTGATATTCGGCGTAAATGACACCAGCGAACCTTGGCAGGGGGACGTTCGATTTGGATTGTTTGAGTTCAGCGGCGGCCTTCAAAACGACAGGACGCACTCAGTTATCCTGCCCGCCAATACGTCTACGCAACTGGCCGAGATTGCTCTTGAAAAACTTGACTTGCTTGGATTTGAGAATGCAGGCGCGTTTGCACTGCTGCTCAAAGATGGCGTGACTGTTTCGCAGGACAGGCTGTTGATGGCGCGATTCAAGGATATAAACTGGAAGGCATCGACTGTTGCCGTGGCGCGCAGAGGAGACACAATCGCCCTCAACAGCAGTTCGTATGTGTGGGGAGTCTGCCTGGACCCTGAATGCGATTCGCCGCTATCCGATGACGTGTTTGATCTGCTGCCGGGGATTGAATATGTGATGGACTGGCCTGCGGATAAACCGCTGCCGGAGGTAAAGAGGACGGGCACAGACACGCTTTTGGATAGATAAGAATCACCAGCGGCAGGATTTATTCGCGCGCTGCAGGTCTTCGCGAATTTGGGAGACGAGGCTGTCACGACTGCTGAATTTCAACTCGTCTCTCAGCCTGCGGCAAAATACCACATCCAGTTGTCGGCCATAAATATCGCCCTGAAATCCGTCGATGTGGACCTCCACCGTGATACCTTCGCCGTCAAATGTAGGACGAGTGCCGATGTTGCAGACTCCCATATACGGCGTTTTGTCGATTGTGGTCTCCACGGCGTATACACCGCGGCCCGGGATGAGTTGCCTGGGTTCGCCTTTGACATTGGCAGTTGGAAAACCGATGCTGCGACCGATCTGATTGCCCATAACGACAGTGCCGCGCAGCGCAAACCTGTGCCCTAAAAGCTTTGCCGCTATTTCCACGTCCCCTCTTAGCAGGTGAGCGCGAATCCGGGTGCTGCTGACCGGCCCGCCATCGATGACCACCGCCGGAACAACGGTTATCCCAATCCCCAAATCCGGGGCAACTTCCGACAGGTATCGAATATCCCCTTCGCGATTCCTGCCGAACCTGAAGTTGGCTCCCACCACCAGCCGCTTTGTGCGGAGCTTGTCTATGAGCACTTGAGAGAGGAAGTCTTCGCGGGATATATGCGCGAGGTGCGGGGTGAAGTCTGCAATTACGACGGAATCGACGCCGGTTGACTGTATCAACTCTATGCGCTGGCTCAGTGTGCTGATGTAATAAGGGGCCCTTGTAGGGGCCAGAAGCTCCGCCGGGTTCTTCTCGAAGGTGAACGTCAGGCTTTGCAGTCCAAAATTATTTGCTTCCTGAAGCAGGTGGGAAAATATCGACTTATGTCCCCAATGCACCCCATCGAAGACCCCGATCGCCACTGCACGATCCGTTGATTCGTCCGGCACATTATCCAATCCGTAGATTACTCTCATAAGAGGTCTCTTCAAACGCCGTCGCAAAAAACCTTGCTGGGTTTCATATATATACCGTCATCTGACTGAGCTATAATGCCAATGGCGATCAGGTCATCTCCATAGGTGATTCTGGCATGTGATCCCACAGGCAAATCATTCATAACCGCAATCGGCAATCCGTGAGCAATTTGCCGAATCCCTGCATCATCGGCCTCGACGCCGGGCATATCCCCGACTGCTTTAGCCATAGGAACCACAAAGTCCGACAGACGATCCTCATTAGCGGCTTGCTGCAGGTCGTCAACGGTCACAGATGAGCCTATATCAAACGACCCTACCCGTGTCCGCTCCAGAGCCGCCATCATCCCGCCGCATCCAAGATAATCCCCTATATCCGCACACAACGTCCTGATGTAGGTTCCGCTTGAGCATTCGACCTTTAGTTCTACCTGAACGGATTGTGTTCCTTCGGGCATATTCCGAACAGGGGATGCCTCGATTGAGTATATGGTTACAGGCCGAGGCGATCTTTCGATAGTGCGGCCTTCCCTGGCGTGTTTGTATAGCGGTTTGCCCTGGTGTTTTATGGCGGAGATCATCGGAGGAATTTGTTTTATCTCGCCCGCAAAAGCAGCGGTCGCCCTGCGCATTTGATCGATATCAATGCCAGATGCATCTTTTTCGACGAGGATATTGCCGGTAGCGTCCTGGGTGTCTGTCACTATGCCGAGGGTTAATATGGCTCGATAATGTTTTCGCGTGTTGGTGAGATACTCGACCAGTCTCGTAGCTTTGCCCAGACATACGACAAGCACGCCTGTAGCCATCGGGTCAAGCGTGCCGGCGTGTCCCACTCGTTTTTGTTTGAAGATGTGTCGGATGCAATTGACTACATCATGTGAGGTCGGGCCGGATGCCTTGCGGACGTTCAGGACTCCATCCACCGCCGCACCTCTGAGATCAATTTGTTTCTGGCCTGCTGGAGGGTGTCTTCTATTGTGCAGCCTGACGCCGCCGCGTGCCCGCCGCCTCCAAATGCCGCAGCTACTTTGTTGACATCGAAACCATCTCTCGAACGAAGGCTGGCTCGCACAATTCCGGGTTCTATTTCGCGAAGCAGCATCACAACCCTTGGGCCTTTGATTGCCGCCACTGTATTTACAATGCCCTCTGTGCAGCTATCATCAGCGTCAAGATCGATATAGTCACGGTTGGATAACTCAGCCCACACAATCTTGCCGTCCTGGGTTTCCTGCATAGAGCTTAACGCACGCCCGAGGAGCTTTGCCGCCCGCAGAGGTCTGCTTTCAAACACCGACCGCACAATCTCCGATGGGCTAACTCCCATTGCAGCAAATCTTGAAGCGATCTCGAAAGTGCGCGATGTGGCATTGGAATATCGGAATCCGCCGGTGTCGAAAACAATGCCGGTCATAAGCATCGTTGCAGTAGCCTGGTCTATTTCAATGCCCACGGCATCAAATAGTTCTACAATCAATTCGGAAGTGGAGCTGATGTTTGGTTCATAAATCTGAATGTCGCCGAAGTTCTCTTTGGTGAGGTGATGATCGATTCTGGCAGTAATTTTCGCTGAGTTGATCAATTCCGCAGCAGTTCCCGTTCGGCTCGGCTGATCACAGTCGACTACCACGCCGACTTCAAAATATCTGCGATCGCTGGTATGCACAATCGTATCTGATTCCGGCAGAAATCTGTAGTGGTCGGGCACAGGATCCTGACTTATCACCGTAGCATCTTTGCCAAGTGATCGCAGGGTTCGCGCCAGGGCAAGCGCCGCACCAAGGCAATCGCCATCGGGTTGCACGTGGCAGGCGAGTATGAATGACTTATGGGCAACCAGCGCTTCCCATGAGCTTTTAAGTTTGCTCGGGTTCATCCTTTTTAATCTCTTCCAATAACTCGAAGATTCTCACGCCTCTATCCACGGAATCGTCGTAGACAAACTGAATATCAGGCAAAGTTTTCATTCGCACCCGCTTTCCGAACTCCTGCCTGACGAAATGCTGTGCGTGCTTCAGCACGTCCATACTCTGCTTGCGTTCCTGCTCGTCGCCGAGTATGGTGAAAAATATCCTTGCATGCCTCATGTCCGAGGTTATTTCGGCATCTGTCACCGTCAAAAAACCAAGCCTGGGATCTTTAATTTCGCGCATTATTATATCGCTTACTTCCTGCTTGAGAAGCTCGCGCATTTTATTTTGTCTTGTGGTCGTCATCTCACACCATTTCTATGCCGGTATCTACCACCTCGCAAAGATGATTTGACTCAACGAGGTCGATTATCTTGTTGAGCACTTTGTTTATGAATACTGCTTCGTTGGACACACATGCAAATGCCAGCCCGGCCGTTTTATGTGAGTCCAAATGCGATATCTCGGCAGCCGACACGTTGAATTTGTTGCGTGTGGTATCGAGAATGCTCTTAACCACGTGTCGTTTTTCCTTCAATGAGGCGCTGGCAGGCACCTCTAACCTCATATTAAGGATACCCACAAAGGCCATAGTCGATCTCCGGGGAACCTGCGTATTTATACCGCACGAGCGATCTTCTTAAGCGCATAGCACTCTATGATGTCGCCCTCTTCATACTGCTGGAAGCCCTCGCTATGTATGCCGCACTCAAATCCCTGCGCCATTTCGCGCGCTTCATCTTTGAGGTGTTTCAACGTATCGAGCTTGCCCTGGTGGATAATCTCGCCATTTCTTTTCACTCGCACATACTCGTTGCGCACAACCCGCCCTGATGTGACCATACAGCCGGCAATGACGCCGATTCCGGGGATTCTGAACGTAGCGCGAACTTCCGCCTCGCCAAGGATTTCTTCTTCAATCGTAGGCTCCAAAAGACCCGAAAGCGCGGCTCGAACTTCTTTGGTCAACTCGTAGATAACGTTGTATGTGCGCACTTCCACGTGGTTGATCTCGGCCATCTTCTGCGTCTGAGCATCGACTTTAACGTTGAAACCAATCACGATCGCATTGGACGCAGAGGCAAGCAATATATCCGATTCGTTTATGTTGCCCACGCTGGAGTGAATGATGTCGACTCGCACTTCCTCGTGTTCAATGCCCACCAGCGATTGTCTGACTACTTCTTCGGAGCCTTGCACGTCGGCTTTCAAGACAACTTTGAGCTTGCGAATTGTGCCTTCCTGAATCTGCTGATAGAGATCTTCGAGGGTGATCTTTGTGGTCGTGGCCATACGCTCATCGCGGCTTTCCTGAGCGCGTTTTTCAGCGGTAGCTCTGGCATCCCGCTCGTCTTTGGCTGACTCCAGCAAATCCCCTGCCTGCGGCGTCGTCGACAAACCGACCAACTCGACCGGCGTTGCAGGCCCGGCCTTGCTGATGCGCTCCCCTTTGTCATCAAACATAGCCTTGACTTTGCCAAATGTCTCACCGGCAACCACGGGAGCGCCTATCTTCAAGGTTCCCCTCTGAATTAGAACGGTTGCAACCGGGCCTTTGCCTCGATCCACTTTGGCCTCAATCACGCTTCCCTGAACCCTGCTTGCAGAGGCCTCAGCATGCAAATCAGCCATCTCCGCGACCAAAAGAATCATCTCCAGCAGTTCATCTATGCCCTGCCCCTGCTTGGCCGATATTTTGACGGTTATTGTATCCCCGCCCCACTCCTCCGGGACAAGGTTATTCTCAGATAGCTGCTGCATTGTCCTTTCGACATTTGCATCATCTTTATCTACTTTATTTATCGCAACGATGATAGGCACTTCGGCTGCTCGCGCGTGGTCTATTGCTTCAATGGTCTGAGGCATGACCGAGTCGTCCGCAGCTACGACAAGCACGGCAATATCCGTCACGCTGGCTCCTCTGGCGCGCATCGCGGTGAACGCCTCGTGGCCGGGAGTATCCAGGAATGTGATTTTTTTGCCTTTCCAATCAACCTGATAAGCGCCGATGTGCTGGGTGATTCCTCCGAACTCGTGCTGTGTGACATCAGTCCTGCGAATCGCGTCAAGAAGGGTTGTCTTGCCGTGGTCAACGTGTCCCATAACGGTAATGACAGGCGGGCGCGGCACGAGTTTGACCGCATGCTTGCTCTTAGGTTTAGCCTGCAATTTGGCGGGTTTTGGCTCACGTGGTTTCATCGAGGCCGTGACCTTGACCGTATAGCCCCATTTCTCAGCTACTTTGGCGGCCACATCCGAGCCGATCTGCTGGTTAACGCTTGCCAGAATACCCATTTCCACGAGCCGTTTCTGTATGTCCGCAGGGGCCAGTCCCATAGCTTCGGCAAACTCCCTGACAGATAGCGATTGTGGTATTTGAACGGTTTTCGCCTGGTCGATCAGCGATTTATCCTGCGCCAGCATCTCGCGGACAGTATCCGCAGTGGCGGCATCGAGATCATCGGAGCCTCCGGTAACCTGGACATCCAAATCCTTCAAAACGGCTACAAGATCGCCAGTAGTAATCCCCAGATCCTTTGCCAGTTGGAATACTTTGATCTCGCTCATATTATTTGACTCCCCTCGGAACATACATTGCCGATTCTTATTTTAGCCCCATGCAACTATCGTACACAGAGATATTTAGACGCTATGTAAAAATAAATTGAACTGTAAATAGCGCACAATTCGACCGGATGGGCGGTCTATGCTGCAAAACAAGGGGCGCAGACAGGGGAGAAACCGAGACTAAAAGTATAGATTATTGACTGGAGCGCAAAGGGTCGGCGCTCGGCATGCAATACCCGGATACTTTAATTTTTCATAGCCCGTTCCCTACCTGGCATCCGCCTGTTATTCAGCGCTTTCTGCCATCCAAAAAACATATCAATCGAGACACGCAAGCCGTGTTTTCGATGCATCATCTGTCATTATCGCACATATCATCTGCTAATCTTTGCAGTTGGCTGACAATCTCCTCGGGTATCTCACAGCGCAGCGCTCTGTTCAATTTCCTATGCTTGATTGCCGTTTCGAGGCATTTCTTTTTGCCACACAAATAAGCTCCCCTGCCGGGCAGCTTGCCGGTGGTATCAACAAGCACCTTACCCTGCGTAGTGCGCGTTACCCTGAGCAGCGCACCCTTGTCGGACATTTCTCTGCATCCAATGCAAGTCCGGATCGGCGTTTTTGCCATATCATCATTCGGTATCAGTGCCCGAATCGGCCTCAACGGAGCTTTCGTCAGAGTCAGGCAAATGCAGAACCGTGTCTTCGTCGTCCGCTGTTATCAAGTCAACCGGTTTATCCTCATCGGGCAGGTGCAACACGGTATCCTCATCCGGCGCAGTGATAAAAACGCTCTCCGCAGCAGCCTCCGAATCTCCCTCAGAATCCGACTTGGCATCCTGATTTTCACTTCGTATGTCGATTCTCCAGCCCGTAAGACGAGCCGCCAACCGCACATTCTGCCCGGATTTGCCAATAGCCAGCGAAAGCTGACTGTCCGGCATCAGGACAAGCGCAGTATTGGTTTGCTCATCGCAGGTCACCGAGATCGATTTAGCCGGCGACAACGCCTCGCCGATATACTTCTCCACATTGTCATGCCAGCGCACGATGTCGATTTTCTCGTCATATAATTCGTTGACTATCGACTGCACCCTGGTTCCTCTGTGGCCGACGCACGCGCCGACAGGGTCAACTTTATCATCGGTGGAGACCACGGCAACTTTTGTGCGCGCGCCCGGTTCTCGTGCAACGGATTTGATCTGCACAATATCTTCGGCGATCTCAGGGACTTCCAACTCGAAGAGTCTCCTGATAAGGCTCGGATGGGTTCTGGAGACTACCACCTGAGGTCCTTTGGGCGTTCGCCTGACCTCAAGCACGTATACTTTAATTCTGTCGTTAAATCTATAAGGTTCCGTATGGACTTGCTCGGCGGGCGGCAGCAGGGCTTCGATCTTGCCAACGTTAACAAAGACGTTTCTTTGTTCTCGACGCTGAACTACGCCGGTGAGGATTTCACCTACGCGATCACCGAACTCTTCGTAGACCCGATCCCTCTCCGCCTCGCGTATTCGCTGCACAACTACCTGCTTGGCAGTCTGCGCTGCAATGCGACCGAAGTTCGCCGGAGTTACCTCGATTTCGATGACATCTCCGATTTTAGCATCCGGGTTATAAGACCGCGCCTCCTGCACCGACATCTCCACATGATCGTTCTCCACGTCTTCGACAACGTCTTTTGCACAAAAGACCTGGAAGCCTCCCTTGGAGCTACTCACGCGAACCCGAACGTCGCCAGTGGCTGCAAAATTCTTTTTATATGCAGTCTCCAGCGCCGTTTCTATGGTAGAAAGCAACACCTCAAGCGGTATTTCTTTCTCTTTTTCTATTTGTCGCAGTGCATCAAGAAAGTCTGCGTTCATATCTTAGGCTTTCTTCTCTCCCGATTCATATCCCAAACTGAAAAGAGTGGGCGTGAGACCCACTCTCGATCGCGCCATCTAACTTCTACCCTAGTATATCAGATTCAACAAGCAGTTGCAACCGCTGTCAAGGCTCGTTTTCCGACCAGGCTTCGACGAATAGATGGGTTCTATGTGGCTACTCGGAGGCGCGGTTTGCTTTGAAAAGGGTGGCAATAACAAAATTGGATGTGGATAATCACTTAAGATAGCCACATCCAATTTACGAAAAAAGTTATTTCTATTTCCTGGAGTCCGAAGCTGCAACGGGCGTTGCCGCGTTCTTGTTAGCGTGTGTCACCTGCGGGAAGTATGTCTTTTCGTTATACGCAGGGCTGCGGGATTTCGTATGACACTCCAGACACAGTTTGGGGTCCACTTTAGCTCTCTGCTTGGAGTCTTTTCGTTCGTTTCCGTGCGGCAGAGACGCCCTGTGGCAGGAAGCGCATTCCACCCCTGCCGGTACATTCGTAACGGCCATAGAACTGCGTGAACTGCGATATAGTTCGGAGTGACAGGGCAGACAATCCGGCGTCAGGTTCTTGCCGACTTCCAGTGTCTTGATCGCCTTTGCGTGCCGGGTCTTAGCCCAGTCCTCATACTCGCTTGCGTGACACGCCTTGCACAACATAGGTGAATAATATGGTTTGGACTGGAATCCGTCTTCGTGCACTGCTGCAGTGTTCACCGGAGCGGCATCGGATGCCGATTGGGCAGGTCGGTTAGTGAGAGAGATTATGCCCTCTTTGACTTGATCGTCTATCGCCTTGTCTTCAGTATATTCCTCATTTAGCGTGACCCGCTTAAATGTAAGCTCAGGAGCCTTTTCGGGATCAATTACCACATCGATCAGCCCGAGGTCCTTACCCTGGTGCATCGACGGCAATACAAGAGTTTTTTCCACCGTGCGCTCGGCGATTATGCCGCGGGTGTTGGATCCGGTTATGACAATATCAGGGGAGCCGATCCGCTGTGCATTGCGGGAAAGCCAGTCATTGGCGGCTACTCCTGCCTGGTCAAGCAGAATGAGTATATCGCTTTTCGAGCGCGCTTCCTTGAACTTCTCGAACCTGATTTTGCGAATTACCTCGTCATCGACACTGGTATCGGGCAGCGGTGCGCCGAACGATATCACGCCGACTTTCACTCCGCCGACGTCTTTGATAAGGTACGGAATAAGTCTATCGTCCTTGCTTCCGGGGACGTCGACAACGGTCAACTTGTTCTCTTTTGCCTTGCTGAGGAACTCTCCGCCCAGACGTGCGTCACCGGAGCCAAGCCCCACCGCGGCGTAGCCGAGCTTCGATAGCACGGACATCATTACGTCGAGCTTACCAGGTAAGTCAGTAAGGTTTCCGCTATCCACTATTATCGTATTTGGATTTTCTTTGACTAACTGGGCAATTGCCGTGGATCGGCGAGCAAGACCGCCCGCCTTGGAGCCGCCTCACCCACATGGCTGCCAATAACCCATCGTGTCGCCGCTATAGATAATTCTTATCTTTTTAGACGCCTCTTTGGCATTGAGGTGGGCCGTGGCGACGGTGATGGTTAGCAGCAGGGCAAGTCCCAGCAGGCACTTGATGATCGTGCGAAGTCGCAACAATTTGCAGTCCTCACTTAAAATAGCACTTTCATGTGGCTATTCCACATATTAGCAGTATAAATCGAGTATGGTTTGATGTCAACTTATTGAGGTCAACAAATTTAACTGATATTCAGACTCAGTGCAGCATCGTGAAGCTACCTTTTGAAACTGCGGCCATCAAGAGCTATCTTTCCGATATCGTAATACATCCTCAGTCGACCGAGAAATCCTTTGATGAACCCGCGCTTTTCTTCTTTCATACAATGGGTGCATCCGAAAAGATCGACCCTTTTGACCCTCAGATTATGTGAGCGATAATATTTGGTTATGGCTGTTTCTACGCCGGATCGGACATTATCGAGGTTTGGAATACTAACGAACACATCGCGCCGCATAGCGCGTTGACCGGAGATATAAGGCGCAATGACCTGAGCGAGATCGGTCGAACGCCGACCGCTTTTGAATATCCCAATCGCCATGTCAGCGGTATCGTCTACGACCGGCATCGCTATTGCGTCAACCTTTTCGCCATCCATCCCGATTAGATCCGCATCCAAAAACAGCAAAATATCTGCATCAGTGCTCTCGGCCCCGACCCGCATCGCCCCACCCTTGCCACGATTTACCGCCAGTTCGATGGCTGTAACATCAGGATAAGCGGAGGCGATTTGATAGGTGGCGTCAGTAGAACCATCACTGACGACCACTATCTCGTCAACGAGCTTGGCGGATTTGATCGCGTCGAGCACTGCGACAATTCGCTCTTCTTCGTTGTAAGCTGCTACAACTGCGGCGATTTTCATTTTATTTGGCGGTATTTTTGGAACCGGAGTCGCTTTTCGAGCTATTTTTCGGCTCGTCAGTTTTTGTCGAAGATTTTTTCGACTGACTCGGCTCCTCAGATATGTCTTGCCAGGCCTTTTGAAACACCTCTATTGCGCTATCTTTTGCTTCCCCAAGATATTGCGCCGTATCGCCAATAATATCCTTCGAAACTGTGTTGGCAGAATTGATTTTATTGAGCGCCTGATCCAAAAATGTCTGCGCTTCGGCAGGTTTTTTGTTTGCTATAAGCTGCTTGGCTTTGCGTGTGTATTTTTCTGCCTCAGCCAGAGAGGTTACAAGGTCGGATTGTTTGTCGTCCTTGGAGTTGTTGGGCTGAATTGCATGCACTTTGGCAGCTATGGCCGCAACCTCTCGCCGAAGTTGCTCAATTCTCCACTGGTCATATATGACCACGGCCAGCAAAATGACGACAATCATACCCAGACAGCCCATTCGCTTCATTTGTCAGAGTCCTTTCTATGCGTATCAGAGTCTTGCCGCCAAACATTGTCAGATCAGATGCGGCGTTATTATGAGCAGTTGCGCTGTCGTATCGCCTCGTATAATACAATGCTTGCTGCAACGGCTATATTAAGTGAATTTATCTTCCCAAGCATGGGAATCCGCGCCACGACGTCCGCGCTTTGTCTAACCTCGTCCGATATCCCAACGTGTTCGTTGCCGACTACGACCATAACCGGCCCGGTGAGGTCGAGATCGCTATAGACCACATCGGACTGCGCAGAAGTAGCTATCACCTGCAATCCTGCCTGCCTCGCCGCGTGGATTGCCTTGCCGGAGCTATGGGTGATGCATAGCGGCACTGTGAACACTGCTCCGCGCGATCCGCGAACTACCCGCCTGCTGAACGGGTCGGTAGTCTGCGCACTGAGAATTGCGCCCTGTGTCCCTGTCGCATCAGTGGAACGCAGCAGCATCCCCAGATTATCCGCATTGTCCCCGGCTTCCACCATCATAACCAGCGATATATTCCCGGAAAACATATCCGACAATGACTTCAGACGACGCTCGACTATGGCCATGCACTCAGGAGTCGGCTTTGCCTCCAGAATTTTACCAAGTAAACCTTCCGAGGCGCAATAAGCGGGTATCCCAATTTGCTTCGCACGAGTCGAAATCTCCGCACAATCGGCATCAGATGCGAAGCGATCGGTAAATATCAGCGAATCGATGGCGCAGCCGTAATCGAACGCTCTTCTAACGAGTTCCCTGCCCTCGACAATATAGCGATTATGAGCAGCGCGACCATCGATGCCGGTAAGCTCCCGCAGCATTTGTATAACAGGGTCCTTTTGGCCGGAGACTTTTTGTATCATTTCCGCTCACTTGCAGTCTGTGATGAGGAGTCCAAAGAATCCGGCGTCGGTCTTTGAAGAAGTTTCAATGCGATCAGTGCAAATAGAAATACCGAACTCGTCGCGCCGGCCACTACTCCGGAGTCATTGAAAATAAAGGCAGCGAGCGTTCCTACAAAGCAGCCAAATGCCGCGGCAGACTGCTCACGATTGAGAAATCCCGCGCCTCGAACGCGCTTTTCGTTCCAATAAAGAACTGCAGACCCAACAAGTGACAGACCCAGAAGCCGACTCCAGAGGCTGGCCGATATCAGCATACAGTTGAGTGCGATTTTACGCTTGAATATATCCAAAATAGCAGCGATATTGCCTCCTGCCGCCATTCTCATTGTTCTGCCGATATGAGTCTGAGCATGCCCGATATTCAACAGGTCAACGGAAAATACAGCGGCGACTATCAATAGCAAGACAACCGCTATCACAGCCAGATGACGCAAGCTCGGCAGAGAACCTCTTCCAACCAGCAGCGCAGCTCCCATCGCCGATGCCATAGCCAAAGCTCCGCCGACATTCGCTCCCAAACCCGGAGCCGCCACAAAAACAAGTGTCAGGCAAAATACGCTGCCTGCTATAAGGCCGGATACTCGACGATTGAGTTTGCGGCTTGACAGCGCCATGCCCACTCCAATAACCGATGCGCCCAGCATTGTCCCCATAAGCTCGTTGCCGATGCCATAGAATCGCGCGCCTTCGACGATGTTGTAGCTGGCGATTGAGCTTTGCATCAACGAGCCGCCGGATGACAAGTCGACTATAACAGCTCCAAAAAATATAGCGCACAGCCAGATGAAAGCCCTGGCAGGCGTTTTCAATATCAACGCTCCGGCAGCAGCCAAAGCTATTGTCAGAGCAATCAAGACTACTATAGAAGCCGAAGCGCCTCCGTCGAAAAACAACGGCATAATGAACATAGCGAGGGGCAGCGCGACAAAACCCGTCGTCAGCCAGGCCGCCGCAAGCTTGAGCGCGGGTAAAGTTGTCGCGAACACCGCCAAAACGATAAGCGCCACCATCACAGATTGCGCAACGCTCGTGCCTCGCATTATCGCCTGCCGCTCCGATTGAGCGCTTGCCCGTCGGTTCATTTCAATAAGTTGACTCGCCACATTTTCACTTTCTATGTTCAGAATAGGTCGTCCCACCATTTCCGATGGTACGCTGATGTTCAGAAAGGAAAGAATCGTCGGGGCGACATCGCTCAGCGTAACAACTCCGGCTCTGCGCGTGGAGCCAGACGTCAGCATTCCGCGCTCAAAACCCGGACCTGAAATCGCGATCACGCCCAGTTTCTCCCCTGCAATATCGCTGAGTGTTCGTGGATTAGGGGAAAGAGCTATAAGCAAATCCGTTTTCGGGTTCAATCGCGCAGCCAGATTGCTCATAAAATCTCCGAGCCGACTGATGGCAGCCCTGCGATGACGTGCCGCTATAGGATCGGTGCAGTATTCAGCATACAAATCAGCACGAAAAGTATCGCCAAAGTCGATAACCACAAAGCGGCATTGCTCCGGCAGGTTGTCGAACTCTTCAAGTAAAGCATCTGCGTTGACTCGAACTCCAAACGGAGCGGCAGGGTCGGACAAATTCAGCTTGTCTCCATCAACTTCTCCAAAATCGACGATCCCCTGCTCATCCATTGCAGCCGCAACGCACTCCCTGTGCATCTCGCCCGGCATATCTGAATTTCCTATCACGGCGGTCTTTATGCCATTGCTGCGAAGCGATGAGCCTAGCGAGCCGGGTTTTGCACGGTAGGAAGCCGCATCGTTTATCCGCTGCATACGTGCAATTTCAGTGTGCAGGACATTTGCAGGCGACGGGTTAATCCCGGTGCGATATGTGTAAATAGATCCTGCGGTCTGATCCCCAATGTGGCTGTTCACATCGCCGGCCAGTCGGATTTCTCCGCCTCCTGTGGCCATCGCTCCTGCTCCAAGAACAGCGCAACCTGCCTCAAAGCCGGATTTGGAAGCGGGCATGGAATCGCGGCTTGCCCTGCCGGTTCTGACGTTGAGCAGGCCGGTAGATGCGTTTTGGATGAAGTCCTGAAGTGTTTTATGATCGGAATCGGCAAAATCTCTGATTGTGCAACTGCCGGCCAGAACGACGACCACGCGAGACTGTTTCGCCCCTGCAACAGCAGAGGCTGCCAGAATAAGCAGAGTCAGCATCATCAACAGGCGGGATTTCATCGTAGGGTAATGTTCTCACATTGAATGCCGGATTGCAAACAGACTCAAAGGTCAGTCTCCTCCGACATTTGCAAGGCTCTGTTCGATCTGTTCGGGCTTTTGTTTGCCATAATAAACGTCAAGAATTGCACGGCAGACAGGTCCGGCGGCGGTTGCTCCGTGCCTGCCATGCTCGACAATGCAGGCGACCGCAATAGTGGGATTTTCCATCGGAGCAAAGCACACAAACCATGCGTGGGCGGGTCGTCCGGGATTTTCAGCGGAGCCGGTCTTGCCGCAGACAGCTATGCCGGGAACATCACAGGATTTGCCGGTGCCGGATGTCACCGTATGTCTCATTGCCCCGCGCACCATAGCAAATTGTTGTGGCGACGCCTCAACTTGACTGCGAATATCCGGTTGGAGTTTACGCACCAGTTTGCCGTTCTCATCAAGTATTTCATTGACCAATCGCGGCCGCATAATCCGCCCGTCCATACCCACCCCGGCGGTAGCTACAGCCATCTGCAAAGGAGTGGTGAGGACATATCCCTGCCCGATGCCGCAGCTCGGAGTCTCTCCGATACCCCATTTCTGTTTATATTTCTCCATCTTCCACTCGGTATCCGGCATCAAGCCGACGCGCTTATCGTTGGTTCGGCTCTCCCTTGGCAGGTCTATGCCCGTTGCCGAGCCGATGCCGAATTGTCTGGCGATCTTTGACATTCGGTCGATGCCGAGTCGCAGGGCAAGATGGTAGAACCACACATCGCAGGATTCGGCCATCGCACGGTTGAAGTTCACCCCGCCTCCATGCACTTTCCAACATCTGAACCTTCCTCGACCAAGAGTAAACACGCCCGGACAACTCACGGTAGTGTTGAGGTTGCACATATTGTATATAAGTCCCGCGGTTGCCACTATCGGCTTGAATGTCGATCCGGGAGGATAGGAGTTATACACTGCCCTGTTTTGTTGCGGACGCCCTTTGTTGAGGTTTATTTTATCCCAATCCGCTTGATTGAGCTTTTTGACGAAAACGTTCGGGTCGTATGAAGGCGTGCTGACCATTGCGAGCACTTCGCCATTACGAGGGTCAAGGGCGACGACTGCGCCGGTTTGCGCTCCCATCGCACGATATGCCGCAACCTGCAGGTCACGATCAATGGACAGTTTCAACGCATGGCCGGGCACAGATGGTTTGTCGCCTAGAATCCTTACCATCCGCCCTGTAACATCGACCATTATGCGCTTTCCGCCATCCGTTCCTCGCAGTTGGGACTCATACTCTTTTTCCAGGCCGGATTTGCCGACATAGTCGCCGGCCACATATTGTTCCCCTTTGGCCTGCGCTTTTTCGAGGTCATCCTGACTGATCTCACCAAGATGTCCCATAATATGAGCAATCGCAGGGCCGTCCGGATAGCTGCGAAGCTGGTCGAGTTCTACGCTGACTCCGGGCAGACTCATCCTGTGCTCCCCAATGCGAGCCACGGTCTCCAGTGAAACATCGACTTTAATGCGCACAGGAGAGCCCGGCCGCGCCTGCCTGCGCTTCACTCGATCCTTGACTATCGCATCGATCTCCCCAGGAGTCATCTGCAGGATTCCGCAAAGGGTGTGAAGGGCTTCTTTGTCCTCCTGAAGAATATCGGGCATAGCCATAACGACGAACTGCGGCCTGCTGGTGGCAAGCGTGC
This sequence comes from Armatimonadota bacterium, assembly GCA_012522575.1. Taxonomy (GTDB): domain Bacteria; phylum Armatimonadota; class UBA5829; order UBA5829; family UBA5829; genus DTKD01. The sequence continues at coordinate 42,794 of JAAYKE010000099.1, forward strand.
GGTTATTGCGATCCAGTATATTGCCTCTCGGAGCCCTTGTTCGCAGCAATTTCAGTGCGTTTGTATCGGAGGCGTGCAGCAGGTCCGGGCCTTGCGCTATCTGCAGGTACCATAATCTGGCGACCAGCACAAAAAACACGGCCACTACAAAGTATGCCGCCAAATTGATTCGCGAACGTTGTAACCTGCGATCTTCGTATTGGACGTGCATCCGTTGGCTTTGCTACTCCCTCATCTGGTCGTGCCTGATATTACAAACCTGTGTGGGGACATCTTCGACAGCCAGCTTTCTCTTCGTTCTCGGACAATATCTGCCCGCCAGCAAGCCCGATTGGGAGCAGACCGTTATAGTCACATATTCTGTATCCTGCGCAGGAGCTTCTCTGTCTGCAGATGCAGGGTTAGAGTCTTCAGGCGGAATAGAAATATCAGTCCCGCCGTGCACCGAACAGGTTTCGATCGGCTCAGTCCCTTTTGTGAACGTCTTTGTGCGCCAGTGCGGACAAGTGCTGGTGGCCAGCATATCCGATTGGGTGCATATACGCCGCCTCACAACATCGCCGTCATCGTCATCGGATTGGTTCTCTGTCGGCGGAGAGTCGCCTTTGGGCTGCTCATCGGCGGGTTTTGGCTTGTTTTTGGAGGCCGCCTGTTCGGCTTTGGTCTTGACTTCATTATAAACCGGTATGGCTTTGGACATAAATTCACGCCAGACAGGTATGCATAACCCTCCACCCGTGGCTCCTCTCATAGATGAATTATTGTCGTTGCCGACCCACACCGCGCAGACGATTTTCTTGGGGACATATCCTATAAACCACACGTCTCGTTCGTTGTTGGTAGTGCCGGTTTTTCCTCGAGCTTCCGCAACCGAGGCGGCTCCCGTTCCCGTTCCCTTTGTCACCACTCCGCGAAGCATCTGATCCATATTTCGACTTACGTTTTTGGATATAACCTGCTGCAGGTCCGGAGTGAATTCCGCCTGCGTTTCTCCGCGACTGTTGGTGATTTTCGATATGCCTATTGGCTCGGTATAGATGCCGTCGTTGGCAAATGTGCAATAAGCGGAGGCCATCTCGATTGGATGCACTCCCGGAATGCCGCCTATGGCTATTGGCAGATATGGCTCGAGAGGGGAGCGCACGCCCATCAATCGGGCATATTTGATAACGTTTTTTACTCCGACTTTTTTGGCGGTATAAATCGCCGGCAGGTTGATCGACTTGGCCACTGCGGTATCCATCGTCACGCTGCCGCCATATCTGCCGTCGTAGTTGCGCGGGTTCCAGGTGCGTCCCCGGCCTGCCGGATAGGATACCCGCGTATTGGGCAACCTTGTCGATGGTTTCCATCCATCGGCGAGCGCCGCCGTATATACAAATACTTTGAACGCACTGCCCGGCTGACGGCCTGCCTGCGTGCATCGGTTATAATGCGACTCCGGGTCCACGCTGCCCACCATCGCAAGTATCCCGCCGGTGTTGGGATCAAGTGCAATCAGACAGCCCTCAGTTGCGCGATAGGTCTTGGATTTGCTGCTTATCTGCACCCTGAGAGCCTTTTCGGCCGCCTGCTGCATTTCCCAGTTGAGGGTTGTATATACTCTCAGCCCGCCGCCATATAATACGTCTTCCCCGTAGCGCTCCTTAATGCGCTGGTTGACATAATCGACAAAATGCGGAGCTTTGTATGTCGTGCGACCGCTCCTGCGCGGCACTATTTTGGCCTGTTGTTCGCGAGCTTCAGCCTGCTGCTGCTCGGTGATATAGCCCAGATCAGCCATAGTAGCCAATACGGTATTGCGCCGGCCAACTGCGGCGTTGAGATTCTCATGCGGGGAATATCCCGACGGTTTTTGCGGCAAGCCAGCGATGAGCGCGCATTCGCTCAGATTTAGTCCCTGCACATCCTTTCCAAAATAGATGCGCGACGCAGCCTGCACGCCAAATGCGCCGCTGCCATAAAATATCTGATTCAAATAAAGCTCAAGGATGCGATCCTTGCTGAAGTTGCGTTCGATCAGGATAGCAAGAAATATCTCCTGCAGCTTGCGCTGGATTGTTTTGCGTTGAGTGAGATATACGTTGCGTGCCAGTTGCTGGGTAATTGTGCTGCCGCCCTGTGCCATTCGCTGACCGCGAATATTGGCATAAACAGCCCTTGCAACTCCCCTCATATCCACTCCGGAGTGCTCATAAAAACGCTTATCCTCGATGGCGACAGTTGCTTCTCGAAGTTCCTTTGGGATATCCTTGAGGGCGACATTGGTGCGGTTTTCTCGAAAGACTCTGCCGAGCAGAACACCATCGCTGGAATATACAAGAGTGGCCTCGGGAGCTTCGAAGGCGTTGATGTCCGGCAGGGTCCTGGAAAGACCGGCAAACCACCCTAAAGCCGTTCCTGCCAGCACTCCCATACTGAGCAGTACGGCGATCTGAAGAACCGTTACAAACGATCTTACCGCGCTACGCCTGTTTTTATTGTTTCTTCGCCTGGAGGTTGAGTTGGTTCTCATATTGTTTTATTACCGATCTCGATTATATGTCTGCCCCTAAAAGGTGTCAAATCGCTTTGCAGCGGTGTCGTCGAGAAGGTCATTACGTGGTATAATTGACCTAGAATCATGTATGAAATTGCCATTGAAGACACCTTTGATGCAGCGCACTGCCTTCGCGACTACGACGGAGCCTGCAGTCGCCTGCACGGTCATACCTATCACGTGCGAGCGGCTTTTCGTTTTAAGACGTTGGGCGCATCCGGTCTTACCCTCGATTTTCGTGAGGCCAAATCTGTCCTCAGGTCGGCGCTGGAATATTTCGACCACCAGTATATTAACGATCTGCCTGAGTTTTCGATACAAAATCCATCCGCCGAATCCATCGCCAAGCTGATATTCGATCGAGTCAAAAGCAGCGTGCCTCAAACCTACTCCATAAGCGTTCGGGAAACTCCCACTTCGTGCGCTACATATTTCGAAGACGATGACTGACAAGGGATTTATCCACGAAATATTCGACTCCATTCAGGGCGAAGGGCTGTATTGCGGACAAAGACATATATTTGTGCGCTTTGCGGGCTGCAACCTCAATTGCGGCTACTGTGATACTCCCGCGGCGATGGATCAATATCCTCCTGTTTGCCTCATAGAAAACGACAAGCCCATTGACAATCCGGTCACGGTCGACCAGGTGACAGATATTTGTCGAAATACAGGCTTCAAAGTTGTTTCAATCACCGGCGGAGAACCTCTTGCACAGCCGGAGTTTTTAAGCTCCCTGATGGCAGCGTTGAAAGAAGCAGGGTTTGTCAACTATCTGGAAACAAACGGCACGCTATATCGACAACTGCCGAGCGTGATAAAGTGCGCCGATGTGATAGCTATGGATATGAAACTGCCCAGCGCGACCGGAAATAAAGCTCATTGGGAGGATCATTCTAAGTTTCTGGAGATCGCATCGCAGACTGAGGTTTTCGTAAAAATCATCGTCTCTTGCGATACTTCTGAAGAAGAAATATCGCGATGCTGCGGGATTATCAACGGCGCGCATAGTAAAATTCCTCTGATAATCCAGCCGCTTACAGGAGACAATGCCCCTTCGGGAACGCTCCTTATGAAGCTGCAGGAAGCGGCAATGCGCCAAGCGCCGGATGTTCGCGTCATTCCTCAATGTCACCACTTGTTGGGGCTGAAATGAAAAGAATAGGAATGACCACCACCATTCCCGTTGAGGCGGTGCTGGCCGCAGGACACATCCCCGTTGACCTGAACAATGTTTTCATAAACGCGCCCGACCCTAACGCACTGGTCACTGCGGCGGAGTATGACGGCTTCCCTCGCAATGCGTGCGGCTGGATCAAGGGCATGTATTCACTGGCCGCCAATAAGGAGCCGCTTATCGGAAACGGCGGCATAGATGCTTTGGTGGCGGTCGTCGAAGGGGACTGCACGCAAACGCAGGCAATGGTCGAGACGCTGAAAGAAAGCCGCATGCACGTTATTCCTTTCAGCTATCCTTATGGCCGTGACCTTGACCTGCTCAGGCTGCAAATAGAAAAGCTGATTAGTGCGTTGGGAACAACCCGGCAGGAAGCCGAGAAATGCAAGGTCAGGCTCGATGACATTCGACGCAAGGTTCGCAAGCTGGACGAGTTGACCTGGCAGCAGGGTCTCTTGAACTCATTCGATAACCACTATTATCAGATTTGCTGCAGCGACTTCAACGGCGACCCTGATAAGTTTGAGCGCGATGTTGATATGCGTCTCGAAACTGCCTTGAATCAATCAAATGACAACATATCTGCATTGCGATTGGGATACATAGGAGTCCCTACGATTTTCACCGATTTCTATGAAGTGATCGAGGAATTGGGCGCGAGGGTTGTCTTTAACGAGGTGCAGCGACAGTTCGCAATGCCTTATGAAACCGAGGATTTGATAAAACAATACAGCGTCTACACCTATCCGTACGATGTCTTTGCCCGAATAGATGATATCAAGCGCGAGGTCGAAAGACGATCCATTCAGGGGCTGATCCACTACACAAAGAGCTTCTGTTTCAGGCAAATTCAGGACATCATCATTCGCAAGCATATTGACGTGCCCGTTCTCACCATAGAAGGGGATTCCCCGACGCCCGTTGATGCGCGGACAAGGGTTCGTATCGAGAGCTTTATCGAGATGCTGGAATAGCTGCGGCTACTCGACTATTGCGCCGTGGCTCTGAGCAAAATATATGGCCTGCGCTATATCCATCCTCGCGCCTTTAAGCTCGGCGTTCCCAAGCTCGGCTCCCTGCAATTTGGCTCCCCGAATATCCGCTTCGAGAAGTTGCGCTGCGGACATATTCGCTTTGGAAAGATCGGAGTCGCGGAGGTCTGTTTTGGTAAGGTTAGCTCCATAGAGGTCAGCTTCGACGAGTTTGACACCTCGCAGGTCGAGTTCGCTCAGTTTTTGATACCGCAGATTTGACCACGACCAGTCCCCTCCCGCAATCACGATTCCTGTCATATCGGCATTTGCAAATGAAGAGCCGATCATCCTGCATTGATTGAAAGCGGATAGAAATAGATAGGTATGAGAAAAAGTGCAGTTGGCAAAGGAAGCAGAGGTGGCGACGACGGCGTTCATTCGCGCCTGATCAAAACTGCAATCTTCGAAGCTGCATTTAGTGATAACAGTTTCGCTCAAATCCGCGCCGACAAAACTGCACTGTGCAAAGGTGCATCTGTCCATCTCAAGTCCCGACAGGCTTTGCGTGTCGAAGTTTTTGTCGATGTATTCTTTTTCGGTCCAGCTATTAATGTAACACCTCACGATTTAGAGGTTAGAAGTTGGAGGTTAGCAGAGTTATTGATAGGGTTAAACATGGCCTCCAATTTTTGTCATTCCGAGGCTAATGCCGAGGAATCTGTTTTTTTCTTCCCGTTTCCGAGTTTCGCTTCTTTCGGACTTTCGCGATTTACGGATAAGCAGATTTCTCGCTGCGCTCGAAATGACACTTTGAGCTTATCTCACTCCCATAGCCTGCCTGACCTCTTCCAGAGTATGGCGAACGGCAACGCGCGCTTTCTTTGCGCCGGCGGCCAGAACATCCTCAACATAGTCTATATCTTTGGCCAGTTGATGCCGCCTTTGGCGGACCGGCTCCAAGTATTCGTTGATAAGCCCGGCAAGTCGTTCTTTTGTTTCCAGACAACCGACGTGGCCGGCTTCGCAGTCCTCGTGCAAATCAGCCCGTCCGAAGAGATCGAGCATCTCGTACACAGAGCAGCCTTCACGATGTCCCTTGTCGTGCCTCTTGAGCTTGGTCGGATCAGTAAACATACACCGGATTTTATCGACAGTCTGCTGCGGGCTGTCGGCAATGTAAATTGCGTTGGCATAGCTCTTTGACATCTTGCGGCCATCAGTGCCGGGAACATAAGGGTAGTTTGTCATCAGGGCGTTGCAGTCAGGGAAAATCTCTCCATAGATATAATTGAACCGCCTGGCGATCTCCCTGGCAAGCTCCAGATGCGGAAGTTGATCCTTGCCGACCGGAACAACACCGGCTTTGTAGGCAAGTATATCGGCGGCCTGCAGCACGGGATAGCCCATCAATCCATAGCTCATCGACTCAGGCCGCAGAGATGTTTGCTTTTCTTTATAGGTCGGGACACGCTCCAGCCAGGAGACAGGAGTAACCATCGACAGCAAAAGATGCAGCTCGGCATGCTCTTTTATGTCGGACTGAACAAAAACAGCGCAGCTATCCGGATTGAGTCCCGCCGCAAGAAAATCGATGGCTACTTCGAGTGTATATTGCCGAATGACTTCGGTTTTGTCGTATAACGTGGTCAATGAGTGCCAATCGGCGATGAAGTAGAACGCTTCGTATTCATCCTGCAGTCGAACCCAGTTCTCCAAAGCTCCTACCAGGTTGCCCAGATGCAGCAAACCCGTCGGCTGCATCCCCGAAAGCAGTCGCTTTTTGCTCATATCCCCACAAATGCGTGCATCAGAAATCTCGCTGGTATTCCTATGATGATCGGGAATATTCTATTTCCCAGCACAATCAAGCCTATAAAGGCAAGCATTCCGTGTCGAGCCATAAAATAGTCGTATTTTCTGGCCGATTCGTAGGGCAGCAGGGATGACATAATATGCGAACCGTCCAGCGGGTGGATGGGAATGAGGTTAAACAGAGCCAGCCCTATGTTGACCTGCAGCAGGATTAGCATAAACATCGCCATCGGGCTGCTCATTGAGTTGCCCCACATTCGCAGGACAATTCCTACCACAAAGGCAGTTATTAAGTTGGACAATGGCCCCCATAACGAGACCCTGAAGTTGTCCCACCTTGGGCTTCTGAAGTTACCGGGATTTATCCTGACCGGCTTGCCCCACCCTATTCCGAAGCCGGAAATAGAGGAGACGACCATCATCACCGTCCCCATAGGGTCCAGATGATCTATAGGGTTCAAGGATATTCTGCCCTGTGCGTGAGGAGTCTCGTCGCCGGCTTTCCACGCGGCAAATGCGTGTGCAAACTCGTGAATGGTGATGCATATCACCAAAGCTACCATCGATAGCAAAAACGAATATAGTTGAATATTGCCGTTCATATAATTTAGCGCACTCCTGCGCGGATGTATGCTGCCGGGTTTGCTCGACTGTCTATTTGAGCCTGTCCGGGATCATATCGCATTTAACTAAATCGTCGAGAGTCTCCCTGCGGACAATCAAATCCGCCTGCCCGTCTTTGACGAGCACGACTGCTGGTCGAGTGAAGCGGTTGTAGTTGCTTGCCATAGAGTAGTTGTATGCGCCGGTAGTCTGCACAGCAAGCAGGTCGCCTATTTTTGCCTCTGGTAGTACTACGCTCGCAATCAGCAAATCAGTTTCACAATGTTTGCCGGAAACCCTGTATTCACAAGTTGGCTGGCTGCCGGCCTTGTTAGCAAGCAGCGCGGAATATACTGCGTCATACATACTCGGACGCGGGTTATCGGACAACCCTCCGTCTACAGCCAGATAAGTCCGCTTGTAGGGCGGATCGCGTATGCTTCATTC
>JAAYKE010000174.1 GCA_012522575.1 Armatimonadota bacterium
GTCCAGCAGCTGTCCCTGCAGGGCTGGTAAGCAAATGGCGCATTGGTTGCAGGGGTTACCCTGGTCTGGGTTGAGGCAATTGATGGCCCTTGAAAAAATCTTGGCAAGCGTGGTTTTGCCCGTGCCGCGGGTTCCGCTGAACAGATAGGCATGGGCGATCTGCCCGTTGATAATAGACTGGCGCAAGGCGTGCACCGCCTGCTTTTGTTCGACCATTTCGTCAAAGGTCTTGGGGCGCCATTCCCGATAGAGTGCCAAATGTGCCATAGCCACCCTCCACAGCTGCGACGTGCAAGAAGCCATGCCGGACCTGCAACCGACGCAGGTTTCCCTGCGGCGCATGCGGTTGGCCGCTTACCGCTGCTTCCTTCCGGACCTGACGGGGTTCACGGGCCGCATCGCACAGGACCAACGATCGGTTGCAGATCAGACACGGCTTTTTTCCTGTTTCTAAATTATACCACAGCCCTTTCAGCGGAGCCAGACGCTGATCGCAAACCAAAGAAACAGCCCGAAGGCGGCGACATAAATCAACCCAATACCCAAAGCCACCAACAAAGAGCTGGTGATCAGCCGTCTGGTTTCCTGTCTGCTCAGGGTGGTGTGGGTGTGTTGCTTGAGGGCTTCAGGCGCTTGCCAGCCGGCAGCTTCACCAGTGGCCTGCCGGCCAGGCCTGTTGCCGCTGACCCATGGCATGCCATCGATGTCCATGGGCGCCGCGGTCCTGCCGTCATCAACAAGGTCATGTGCAGGGCGTTTTTTCTTGTTCTGTTTTTTCTTGATCATACAAATGGCAGGCAACAAAATGGCCCGGTTCTAATTCTTTGCTTTCAGGTTCCTGTGTTTTACAAACCTGCATGCAGTAGGCGCATCGGGTATGGAATTTACAGCCGGGCGGGGGATTGGCCGGTGAAGGGATGGTCCCTTCCAGCACAATCCGGTTGCTTCGGGCCCCCGGTTCTGGGATGGGTATGGCACTGAAAAGAGCTTGTGTATAGGGGTGCAGGGGGTTGTCGAAAATCGCTTTTTTCGTGCCGTGTTCGACCAGCTTGCCCAGATACATGACACCGATCTGGCTGGAAATGTGTTCCACCACAGACAGGTCGTGGGAGATAAACAAATAGGTCAATTGATAGCGTTCCTGCAGGTCCATCAACAGGTTGATGATTTGTGCCTGAATGGATACATCAAGGGCTGAGACCGGCTCGTCGCAGACCACAAATTCAGGGTTGAGGGCCAGGGCACGGGCAATACAGATGCGCTGACGTTGTCCGCCGGAAAATTCATGTGGGTAGCGTTCCTTGTGGTAGGGCTGCAGGCCACACTGCTTCATGATGGTATCCAAATGGTCTTCATAGGCCTCTTTGGCCACAATGCCATGCTCACGAACGGCCTCACCGATGATTTCTCCGATGGGCAGACGTGGCGACAGGCTGGAATAGGGGTCTTGAAAGATGATTTGCATTTTAGGTCTCAAGGCACGCAGCTCAGCCTTGTTGAGGGCGAAGACCTCCTGGCCGCCAAAATAGACCCGTCCATCGGTCTGGTCGTAAAGGCGCAAAAGGGTGCGGCCAACCGTGGTTTTACCACAACCCGATTCACCGACCAGGCCCATGGTGGTCCCACGTGGCAATTGGAATGACACGCCATCAACCGCTTTAACATGCCCGATCACCCGCTGCAAAAAACCGCTTCTGATGGGAAAATATTTTTTCAGATCTTGAACATCCACAAGAGGCTGTGCATCAGCTTGGATCCCTGTGTGCTTATCTGGCGTCTTCAGCTTGGGCTCAGCCATCACGTTGTTCCTCCTTGCGGTTTTCATACAAGTAGCAGTTAACCGAGTGGGTCTTTGTCAAGAAATATTCTTCAGGGTAAGGACCGTCACAACGCTCAAATCGTTTGTCACACCGGTCTCTGAAATAACAGTAGTTGGGCATATCGATGGGGTTGGGCACCTGTCCCGGTATGCTGTAAAGGCGTCTGACCTTTTTGTTGAGGGATGGCTTGGAAGCCATCAGGCCGACAGTGTAAGGATGGCTCGGTGTTTGAAAAATTTCCTCAGCTGTCCCCTTTTCGACAATCCGGCCAGCATACATGACCACCACGATA
>JAAYKE010000100.1 GCA_012522575.1 Armatimonadota bacterium
AGCGCTGTCCATTGTGAACGAATCGCTCGCGACCTCGCTGATATTACCAGCCTCGTCTATCGCTCGGACGTATACTGTATGAGAGCCGGTCAGAAACTGGAAGGCATACGGACTGGTAGCAGAGATATATGAGTTGTTATCCAACTTGATTTCGTAGGTGAAGTTGTTGGCATCGGTGGATCCGCCGAAGGTAACCGTTGCGGTGGTCCCGTTTATATCGACGCTGCTTATGGTAGGCTTGGTCGGCGGGATGGTATCCACCCTGAACCCGGTTCCATCAGACCAACTCGAGAGCATACCCGTATATGCGTTTGCAGTAGTTCCCGATGTCTCATCGAAACGATAGTAAGTCCACGAACCGCTGGCACAGACCGCGTCTCTGTATGCAGAATCGGACTGCGAAGCCCTGGCGTAGTGATCCGATATTTCGGCTGCAGAAAGGCATCGGTCGTATATGGCAAACTCGTCTAATCGGCCCTTATAGTAGGTGTCCGCAGCCCAGTTGCTTCTGCCGATATAGACATTTGAGCGATTGACAACTTCTGGCACCGCCAGCGGGCCTTGAGCTATCAAAGAACCGTTTTTATAGATTCGGCCCCACCCGCTGGTGTCAATAGTAGCTACAAAATGCTGCCAGGTGTTTAGGCTAATGGCGTTGGCACCGGTAAGGGTACCGATACTTTCAGAGCCACGATACAAGTAAAGCCGTATGTTATTCGTAGTTCCCTCGCGCGCTATCACGATATTGTCCGCCGGGGCGCCGTTTCCCATATCCAGAAACCTCGCCCAACTTTGGACAGCGGTCGGATATGCCCAGAACTCGCAGGTGAATCCGCCGCCAAAGCTGTCAAAGCCTGCCGGCAAGCTCACATAGCCGTTTGTGCCGTTAAAATCGGCCGACTTGCTTCCTGAATCACCCGAAAGCGCGCCCGCCTGGTTAAGAGAGACGCCGCCCTGGTAGGTGGCGTTGAGGTTAGAGTAGGCTCCGTCCATTACGCGGGTTCTATAATAGAACTGACCCTCGGACAGGGATGGAGTTGTATATGAGTTGGACGCTGACGCGACAAGATTAGTGTCTGCAATAATATTGCTGAAGTTTGCCGTAGCGGAAACCTGCACTTGATATCGACTCTGAGGGTTGGGGTCGATGTCGGAGTAGTCCCAACCGAGTGACGGTGTCTTTGTGGTAGCCCAGCCGTTTGACAGATAAGAGTTGTTGGTGGCGGTCGGGGCAGTATTGAGGACCTTATATGCCCTCTGATACAGCCCAAATCTCAGGGCTGGATCATCTCCGAAACCCTGGTCGGCGTTATTTTTAACGTGCATTAAGTGATAATAGGTCTGTGGGTATCCGTCTGCGATAGTGTAGTCCTTATACCAGCACACGTTAGTTCCGTCCCACGTGGTATCTTGCTCGCTCCATATACTCCAATTGTGATCAACTTTGCCCAGGTAGGCCTTTGCCGACATGCCTGCATTGACATTGTGGATGCGAATCCAGTCGACATAGACCGTCTGACCATTGGCTGCTCCAGATTGCACGGGGTCGAAACGGAACTGATGAACGGTTCCTGTCCAGGAAGCAGGCAATTTGATTGTGTAAACGTGCCATTTGTTGTCTGGATATATGTTGAAATCAACGTGGCGAGCTTCGTGCCACCCGCCTGCTGTTCCAGACCAGAAGAACTGTGCGGTAGAGCCGCCGCTGGCCATCATTCTAATGGAGACATAGTTTGCCTTGCTACAGTCGATGGCCAAACCCCCGGAGCTTACAGCATGGGGGTCGCCGCCGGTTATGCCAATTTTGAGGCGACCATTTCCAGCCTCTGGAGTAAGGGTGCAATTGTTCGCAACAGTCCAACCCTGATTTGTCGAGCCATCGAAATCCCAGCTATAGTTGTCTCCTGTGCCCCAGCTATCTGAGCCGTATACGCTAAAACGCACCGTCTCGCCTTTACGCTTTGCGCCGTTGTCCCAGCCGCCCGTTGTGCCTGGATGTTTTCGAGAGACACTGACTGTGGTGCGCATATTGCCATTGCTGGCGACTTTGTCTCCAAACCAGGAGACGTTTTCCCGTATCATTTGATAATCTTCATTTGAACTGCCGGTCTGGGTGGGGCGGACATTAAAGTAAAGGGTCCACGTGCCTCCAGGTCCGGTGCCGGGTTGTTTGGCAACTCGTGCGCTGGATAGCCAACCAGGCCCAGAAACGACACCGCCGACACGGGCGAATCGGTCACCATCGTCGTTCCAAGTCCACCAAGCCAAACTGGGATTGCTCATCTGATACATCCACTGGTAGACATTGCCCTGATACATACTGGTGACTACCGATCTGCCTGCATACACAGCGTCGAGTTCTGGATAAAATTTCCCTTTCTCGACAACGGTATCCATACTCCCGCCGCCGTCGGAGCCGACCTCTAACCAGTCGTCCCACCAGTTGTAAGATGCTCTGACAGCCACAGTATGCTCCGCATTTCCGCTTCCTTGCTGGTTGGCCGGGACGTTTGCGGAGTAAGAACCTTCTGCATACGCCCAATGGTCTGCCGAGGTATCTCCAGTGGCGCGTTTGGCAAAGAGATGCCTGTAAGTCAAATGCATATCGCGGCGCACTCCGGCATCGTAAGTCGATATCCGGGCGCGATCTGTCGAGTCGCCGTTGCCACCCCAGCCAATCCAATTATCACCGCATTCGGCTCCGCCGGCGTAGTTAATCCAGCCTCCTGCAGAAGATGTCCGAGCGCAGGTATCGTAGAACCCGCCGGCATAGGCCGAGCCGCTTAATAAAACTATCATCGCAACCAACGCGATTTTATAACGCAAGTAATTCATAGAAACGTCTCACTTCTCATAATGCTAATTACACTCAAAGCTATATTCTATTGTCCTTTATTGTGACCATTATTGCCGTGTCGGAAACGCCATGCCTCCGGCATAGTAATATCGATTTACTCAGGATCGCCGACTTTATACCAGCTTTCCCTCATTGCCAGATAGTCCTCGTTGTCTGTATAGCCGTCCCCGGTGATGTCGCCGATACTGCCATAACCCCACGCGTTGCGCAGAACCGCATAGTCAAGAGCATTGACTGCGTTATCCCCAAATGGAGCGCCGGCGGTAGGCAAATCCCCGCCTGGAACAACGTTGTTGTCAGTGAAATTGGCAATGCATTGCCCGTTAGATGGCGTCAACATAATCCTCCTGCGCAAGCTCCACGCGGTCTTTGCGCTGATGGACTTTATGCCATCGGGAAGATCGGTGAAAGAATAAGTAGACTTGTTGTTGACAAAACCAAGAGTCAACACGCGAGTAATCTTGTGATCCACGCCATCAGAGGCATAGGTCAGCACAAACGTCACATCGCGACTTATCGGAACCAAAACCAGACCGTGCAGAGCTATCTGGCCGGAAACCTCGTTCTTGTTGACGTCAAAGCCCTTTTGAACCTCAAGATAGTTGCCGGCGTTGTCGGTAACTCTGACGGTGATAGTATGCGACCCGTTAGACCACGCACCGGTTATATCAGTCGAATCGTCGCTGTAGAAGCCGTTGGAGCCGGTCATTTCAACATACTGACCGTTGTCGACCTTGAACTCGACCTTATTAACACCTGAGCCGTCGATATCATCCGCTTCGACCTCGATTGTAATTGCACCCTTGAGGAAGTTGACAGCGCCCTGGCTCTCAGGAATCAAAGTGACATCGGCAGTAGGATCGATGGTGTCATAGAGAGTGGCCGTGCTGCCGTTACCTGTCGGATTAGGAGTCTTGTTCTCCGCGTTATACTCGGCGACCACTGCGAAATAGTAGGTGTCTTCGTTGCTCACTGCATAGTTGAACGAACCCGTCGCGTTGGCCGATGTGAGACCCGTTGCGACCCAAACGCCGCCGGAGCCTTCCTTGACCCACAAAGTCACTTCCTTTATGCCGCTCTCATCATCCGATACGTTGTATTCGACGGTGATAGGCGAAGTGTTGGTAGCCGCGGGAGAGGTCACGCTGTTGATGACCGGAGGAGCGCTGTCCATTGTGAAGTATTCGACGGCCTCCTCGCTGACATTGCCTGCCTCATCTACCGCCCTGACATAGACGCTGTGAGAGCCGGTCAAAGACTGGAAGGCATACGGACTGGTTGCAGAGATATATGAGTTGTTATCCAACTTGATTTCGTAGGTGAAGTTGTTGGCATCAGTTGATCCGCCGAAAGTAACCGTTGCGGTGGTCCCGCTTATATCGACGCTGCTTATGGTAGGCTTGGTCGGCGGGATGGTATCCACCCTGAACCCGGTTCCATCAGACCAACTCGAGAGCATACCGGTGTATGCAGATGCTGTGGCGCCGGAAGTCTCATCGAATCGATAGTAAGTCCACGGGCCGCTGGCACAGACCGTGTCTCTGTATGCAGAACCGGACTGCGAAGCCTTAGCATAGTGATCCGATATTTCGGCAGCGGAGAGACATCTATCGTAGATGGCAAACTCGTCTAATCGGCCCTTATAGTAGGTGTCCGCAGGCCAGTTGCTTCTGCCGATATAGGCATTAGGTCGATTTATAACCTCAGGCTTCGCCATTGGCCCTTGAGTTAATAGCGAACCGTTTTTATATATCTTACCCCAACCGTTTGTGTCGAGGGTAATAACGAAATACTGCCAGGTATTTAGCGCGATGGCGTTGCTTGCTACCAGGCTGCCTATCGCCTGCGCGTCCCGGTACAGGTCGAACGTAAGATTGCTTGTTGTACCCTGGCGTGCGATGACGAAGTTGTTTGACGTTGGCCCCCCGCCCATATCCAAAAATCTAGCCCAGTTGTTTGCAGCAGTCGGATAAGCCCAGAGTTCGCAGGTGAATCCGCCGCCGAAACTGTCGTAGCCCGCAGGCAGGCTGACGTAGCCATTTGTGCCGTTAAACTCAACTGACTTGCTGTTCGAATCTCCTGAGAGCGCGCCCGCCTGATTAAGGGAGACGCCGCCCTGGTAGGTGGCGTTGATGTTAGAGTAGGCTCCGTCCATTACGCGGGTTCTATAATAGAACTGACCCTCAGACAGAGACGGAGTGGTATAGGAGTTTGCGTTTGACGCTACCAAGTCAGTGTCGGCGACGATATTGCTGAAGTTCGCAGCGGTTGAAACCTGCACTTGATATCGACTCTGAGGGTTAGGGTCGACGTCGGAATAGTTCCAACCGAGCAAAGGTGTCTTTGTGGTGGCCCAGCCGTTTGACGGATAAGAGTTGTTTGCAGCGGTTGGAGGTGTGTTGAGCACTTTATAGCCACGTTGATACTGTGCGTAGCAGCGATCGGGGTCGTTACCCTCGCTTTGGCCGGCGTTATTCTCAACGTGCATTACATGGTAGTACGTCTGCGGGTAGCCATCTGGAATGGTGTAGTCTTTATACCAGCATACATTCGTGCCATCCCAAGTGGTACTCTGCTTTTCCCAAATAGTCCAGGAGTTGTTCGTTTTGCCCAGCCACGCATGGGCGGTCATTCCGGCGTTAATATTATGAATGCGAATCCAGTCTACGTAGACTGTCTGTCCGCTGGCGGCTCCGTTCTGGATTGGGTCAAAGCGGAATTGATGAACGGTTCCTGTCCACGAAGCAGGCAATGCCATCGTGTAAATGTGCCATCTGTCGTCGGAAGTAATGTTAAAGTCCACATGGCGGTCGTTATGCCACCCGCCTGCTGTTCCGGACCAGAAGAACTGTGCGGTAGAGCCGCCGTTGGCCTTCATTCTGATTGAGACATATTTGCACTTGGTAGTATTTATAGCCAGGCCACCGAAACTAACAATATGAGGATCGCCGCCGGTGATTCCGATCTTTATTTGACCGGCTTCTTTGGTTAAAGTGGCGTTGTTTGCAACGGACCAACCTTGTGTAGTGGTGTGGTCGAAGTCCCAGCTATAGTTGTCCCCTGTGCCCCAGCTATCCGCGCCGTAGGTATGGAATCGTACGGTTTCGCCTTTTCTTTTTGCGCCGTTGTCCCAACTGGCAGTCGCCGACGGGCTTTTCCGGGTAACGTTGACCGCCGTGCGCATGTTGGAGTTGCTGGCGACTTTGTCGCCGAACCACGAGGTGCCGTTACGGATCATCTGGAAGTCTTCGTTGGATGTGCCCGTCTGCGTGGGGCGCATGTTGAAGTGGCAATACATAACGCCGGTGGGAACAGTGCCGGGCGCACTGACGACCGCCCCCGAAGAATACCAGCCTGGACCCGATACAACGCCTCCGGTGTGGTAGAACTGGTCAGCAGCGGTATTCCACGTCCACCAGGCATACCACGGGTTCTCCATGTCGTATATCCACTTGTAGACGTTGCCCATATACATATTAGGCTCGACGGATTTGCTACTATAGATAGCGTCCAGTTCTGGATATAATCTGGCGACGTTGCATACTGTATCCATAGTGCCGCCCCAGTCGGAACCGACTTCCATCCAGTCGTCCCAGTTATATGAGGCTCTTGTTCCGATAGTAACTTCAGTCCAAGCGCCAGAGCCTTTTTGGTTAAATGTCTGATTACCGCTATATGAGCCCTCGGCGTAAGTCCAGTGCAGGGCGTTGGTGTCGCCTGTTGCGCGCAGGTTGTAACCATGTCGATAGGTTATATACTGGTCGCGGTGGGGGATTTCGTCGGCGTTATACCACCTGCAACGGTCCGCGCCATTGCTACCCCAGCCGACCCAGATAGTAGAGCATCCTTCAAGTGGAGGATATACCGCCCAACCACCTGCTGAGGTGTGCCGGACACAGTTTGCCCAAAAGGCGCCAGCATGGGCAGAGACACATAGACAGCCGATTGCCAGTACTACTGCGACATTTCTAATTATGATTTTCAACATTAATCTCTCTTTTCTCTTCAAACAATTGCTGCACAACCATAGGCTCTCCACCATTTATTGATCGGAGGCCGTTGTTGATTGATTGGACATAACGTAGTGTCCGATTTTCACCGACTCGGTCAGCGTCCCGTCCGGTTTTACGATGGCAAAACAAAGGAGGGCCTGACCCTCAGGATATTTATTGTCGATAAACAGCCTGCCTGAATATATCAAGTCGCCCTTTTTATTGTCTCCATCTTTGATCTCATCGCCAGAATCACGCATAACTACCGCAGCGCTGCTTTTTAGTGCGCTTTCTATTACAGAGTCCATCAATTCGTCAACAGGGCTTTTCTTGCTGGCTCCTTCGACGCTATTGCCCTGACCCGCACCCCCGCCGTGAGTGTACTCGGCGTAGACAATGGTGTCCGGCACCGACGGGTTGGTGACAGGCATGTCTGCCGCAGATGCATCGGTCGGGCTGCTTAGAGGCTGCTGCGGAAAGATGCCGACAAGGGTCGCAATCGCCGCTTTGAACGTGTGACCGGCAAGCAAAGCTCCCGGATTGTCGAGCTTTTTCTTCGGCTTGTCAGCAGACTCTTCAGACTCCTCGTCTGGCTTGACCAGATTCTCCAGGGATGCATGGAGGATGAACGTTGTTCCATCTTGGCTGGTCATACTCTCATAATTGCAATCCGTGACAATCGGGCCCTCTTCCGGGCCGGACGCGGTAGTAAACTGCCAGTTTTTGATAGACTGACAATCCTCCCCTTCTTTGCCCTTGATCCCCGGTCGCAGATGAACTTCGTAGGTCTTCTTGGGATCCAAAGGTTCGTTCGGGCGAAAGAGCAGCCGCCTGCCGTCGACTGTCACCTTGCCCGGCACGGGATCGCCTTTATATGGAACAACCAGCACGTGGCTGTCGGTGACGGATGCCGGGTCGACTTCCTGTGTAAAGACCATCGAGACAGGAGCATTAGTCGGCGTATCCATATCGTTAAATCGCGGATAACGCGCGAAAACCTGCAAAGGCGCAGAAGAGCCTTCCATCCCCGACTTAGTCGAAAACTTCCACTTGTAGGGCTTGCCAAGCGTAGCTCCTCCCCTGCCCTTCATGGTCATAGGCAAGGCAATTTCGTACGCTGTGCTGGATAACATACGGAATAATATCACGAAGGAAGTTTCTTCGGGAAATACAACAGCGCTGTCTTTGATATCACTGAGCGGTTTGCCGTTTACCAGTATTGACCGCCTGTCCACTGAAGACGAATCCACCGCGCCATTGAACTTGACAACTATGTTTTCGCCGACTTGAACTCCCGTTTGGCCATTGGGTGGCGATACCGATACTACCTCAAACGCTGCATAAGCGGCCGATGAAACGAACAAAGCCAAAGTAATCGCAAATACTACCCTCGTGTATGCGAATGCGCGCCTACACGCTCGTGACAACAAACATAACATAAACAATACTCCAGCGTGCTTTATACCGCAGCCGGCAACCTGTCAAAGCTGCTGCTATGCGGCCGTACATAAAAATACCTGACTGCGCCGATCCGTTTTTTACAGAGTCGCACTCATTCTTAGTATGCCCTCTTTACGGATAGGTGTCAACCAGGTATTATTACTTATTTTCGTGCACTGTACAATTAAGCCTAAAACTATATCATTCGCTATCGCCTTTCTTGTACCAATTCGCACTCATCACCAGGTAGTCATCGTTATCGGTAAATCCATCACCAGTAATGTCCCCTGCGGGTTTATCTCCCCAGGCATTGCGAAGTATGGCGTAATCCAGGGCGTTGACCGCGTTGTCGCCAGTGGACTGGCCCGGAGTCGCCAAATCTCCGCCGAGCAATTCGAATTCACCCGTAAAGTTGGCTACAGACTGCCCATTGACAGGCGTCACTTCGATCCTTCTGCGAAGATGCCATGCGGTTTTAGCGCTGATATATTTCAGGCCGTCCGGGATATCGGTAAATGAATATCCGGCCCTGCCCAGAACAAAGCTGGGGAATATTGTCTGGGTGAGCTTGCCCTCAACGCCGCCCTGAATGTAAGTAAGCACGAACGTCACCGCTCTTGATGACATATTGCTCACAGATTCCTGCATAGCAACAAGTCCGCTCATTTCGTTCTTGTTGACCTCAAATTGCTTTACTACATCGGAGTAATTATCTGCGCCGTCGGTTGCTCGTATAGTAACCGAATGCTGTCCATTAGCCCAGGATGCGTCGATTTCAAACTCCGCGATGTAGCCGCCCTCAGAAGACGCCATCGCCACAAACGGGCCGCTGTCTATGCGATATTGGACTGCCTTTACGCCGGATTCCGAATCTTCTGCCGTAGCATTGATCGTAACCGTTCCCTTGAGGAAGCGGTAGTTGGGAGCCTGCCCTGTTTTAGAAGCTACCACCTCAGCCCAAAGGCTGGGACCGGTTGTGTCTGTCAGAAGCTCATACGGCCCAAACTTAACAGAACCGTTGCCAACCCCTGCGGCATTGTATGATCTCACATAGAGATAATATGTTCCTGCCGTATCAGGTAAATAGCCAAGAACGCCTGAGGACCACACATCGCCCTCGTTTTCTTCGATGAAATCGTTTGCAGACGTGCTCCACTTGTACATAAACCTGGTTATTTTGTGATTGCCACTTGAACCAAACGAATTGGTTGTAACATTTGGCCAGTCTGCCATTGGGTAGGTTCCCGGTTCGGGAACGTTGATATTGACCCCGGCTTCAGGCGCATCGGCTAGCGTATATACAGAAACCGTGCCGCCATAACTTGTCGTGTTGTGCCAATCGCCCCTGATTGAAGCGGAGTTGTCGCGAGCGGCAATGTCATAGGTGTATTGTGTGTTGGAGTCCAGGCCTTCATCTTGCTTCGAAAGTGCGCTGCCCCAGCCGTAAACCGCAGAGCCGTTTCTTCTGACTTGAACGCCAACATCGCCGGCGCGATAGTGGTTCGAGCCGCCTTCGGTTTTGTCAAACGCTTCTGCAGCACCATCGGCGACATTTACTCCGCGATCAAGCGGCAGATTCCACGATAGCGTAACCGCATTTGCACTGCCGGCAGCAACGTTGGTAAAAGAAGGGTTCTGCGGAGCGAGATTGTCCACATATACATCCATATAGTTAGCCGGTCCGCCGTCTGACCATCTCCATCCACCGGTCTTTCCGCTATCCTGGAAGCTGGTTCGGCCCGATCTGCTGACAGAGAAGAAGTGGAATCGACGGTGGCCTGTGACTCCAGACTGAGTATGAGACCAGGTGGTGCCGCTCGAAGTCACGTCTGTGTAGTTTGTCCCACCAGAGATACCGTAGCCCCACTCGAAGTGCATCTGTTTCCAGAGCGGGACCGGGCCTGCCGCTGCCGCAGTGCCGTTGGCGGCCACAGTGGTATTGTTTGTAAATACGCTGTCTCCGGGTTGCGGGTTGGTCAATCCGCAGAAATTGGCAACGTCGATATGGGGATACCATGCGTCCTGTTCGTAGCCGAGGCCATAGGTTTTAACCCCGTTTACCGTGAAAGTATTGACGCTGGGTTCGTTCCAGCGATTGTCTCCCCCGTTACGCAAGCTAACCGTCCCGGAGAAGCCGCCACCCCCGTTGTGCACTTTGAACAGAATACGATTCCATCCTTTGTTGAATCCTATGCCGCCGGTTTGGTCCTCATCACGAGTCAAACCTCGATAGGAATCATTATCGTTGATAAGGTTGCCATTGACCCACACCCGGTTACCATCATCCGAGCCTATATTGACCCTCGGCCCGGCCCCTTCCGGCGCATACATCCACGCAAAGGCGTACGCATCCGCGTTATCACCTCCATAAGCTGAAGCATTGCCCGTGAAGTCGAGAATGTTGGCGTTGTTGCAGTCTCCTGTAGAGACCCTGCCCGGCGTTTTGCCGTTTAGCCCAAGCCCTGCGGCTATGGTATTGCCGTGGGTGGTATCGATTGCAGGATATAGATAAAGCCCGGTTTCTCCCCATGCGAAGTTGCGATTGGAGGTATCACTGACGCCCGATGATGAATATGATCCGAGGCAGACCCAGTCGTTGATATACTGCCAGCGCGCCCCGTACTGCTTGACCCTGCCGATGCTGGTGGCTCTATAGCCGCAATCTGGATTACAGTTGCCTGACTGGCGAGCTTCACTTTCGTCTGCGTCGACATATACTCCGTTAAAATCGGCAAGATCGGTTGTGGCTGCGTTTAGGATATTGTTCATTCCCACCGGCGCTGGACACTCATCCAGCCACGTATACCAGTTGCCGACGTTGCCATTGGTTCTTCGTGTATGTATTTTCACGCGAGACGTACCGTGAGGGCCAACGTAAAAATCAGTGACCACATGACCTCTTCCAGACCACGTAAATCCAGGATTCCAAGTCGCGTTAAAACCACGGCCTGCACAGCTTGTAAAGTGGTCATAAATATATAATTCTGCTCCATCAGCGGCGAATCCATTATGACTAGGGTCACCTTCCCAGTTGTGCGTATAACCTGGAGTGCTCGCACCGGTTTCCTCTGCCGGGTCGACTACACCGCCGCCGCTGGAGCTAACAGAAATCGATTTGCTGACTGTCGGACCGAACCACCCATAACCATCACGCACCATTCTCCACTGGGTGGCATAGGTTCCCGAAGTTGACGGCGCTTTGAGAGTGTAGTTGAACGTATAGTTCGCGCCGGGCTTAATGCCTCCAGATATATCAACTCGATTGAAGGCGGCAAATGGATCGCTGTCGCCAACAGCTCCCAGCCTGAAGCCGCGTGAAGTAAACCAGCAAACGCCTCTGTTTCGCAGCGTCACTGAGACGTTGTAACTCTGACCAGCCTGCATTGTTGTCGGGATGGTATCTGACACATACTCGCATGAGTATTTATCCCATGTCGGAGTATTGCCGAAGTATGCACAGATTCCTCTGTATAGACCCCATTCGGCCACCGATCGGAAGAAATCATCGACAAGATAGGCCGCATCGCGTGAGCAGTTGTCGTGGAATGCAAGCTCGATTAGAGCAGCAGGCCTGTTGGGGATTCGGATTTCACCGAAGCCTCCCGCCGAGTCTTTTACGCCACGACTGGCCCAACCGCTTTCCCCTGGGTATGTGGTTCGGATTGCATCGACAACGTTGTTCTGAATTGCCGTCGCAAGATTATAGCTGATATTGCCGTGTGCAGATTTTTCCATCTGCGAGTCGCGATAGGTCTCAGTGCCGTTGGCCGTGCCGCCGCCGCCTGCGTTGGTATGACAGGCTACGTAGATATCTGCGCCGTTATGGTCTGCCCAAAGAGGTCTTGCGCGAATGTCGTCACTTGACCTGTCGACCGCGGTGTCCGCTCCGTAATTTCCCGTATAACTCGCCCACACGCTGCCCGGCGCTCCAATATTGCGCAGCCAACTCTGCGCGCACATCTTCCACCACGCAAGCCCTGTGCCTGAGTGGCAGCAGTCACTTTCGTCGAGCTGGCGAGCGCTGGTTACCGTGGCCCCATCTTGAGTGAGATATTGTGACAAAAACTGCATCAGCCTGATACTGTTAGTGTCTTCGAGGATAGCTTCGCCAAGTCCGCAAGGGTCTGATCTCTGCCAATACCAGCCGCCACCGTTCCAAAATCTACCGTGAGATGGGCCAATGCATATTTTTTTGCCGCTCAGACCAACAGCGGATTTGCTGTATATCGGAGATGCCGGCTGACTGATCAATTCAACACGAGGCAGATAGTCGGACAGAAGTTGCCCGTTGCAGGTAAGCACTATCCTGCTTATCCAGTAGAAATCACTAAGCGTGGTTCGAAACTGGTCGAATATGCTTGTTAGTGCAGCTTCGTCAAAATCCTGCAGGATCTCCTCTGACAGATCGATTATCACAGTATCCCGATCGATGCTAAGCTTGTTTACCGTGACTCCGATTGGGATTTTTGAGGTCAACCCAACCGCGGACTCCTCTTCATAAGGCCCCGCTACAAGCTG
This sequence comes from Armatimonadota bacterium, assembly GCA_012522575.1. Taxonomy (GTDB): domain Bacteria; phylum Armatimonadota; class UBA5829; order UBA5829; family UBA5829; genus DTKD01. The sequence goes on from JAAYKE010000100.1 coordinate 12,808, forward strand.
ATATATGGCTGCCTCTATCGGATCTGCATTTTGAGGTATGCTTCGCGCAACCAACGATAGCTCTCCGTTAGCAAAAAGCCGAATGTTTACCGAGCCTGCAGAGCAGACTGTTGACCAGAGTATGGCTATCCATAAACTTACAAGTACTGTTGTTACTTTACGCATCGCTATTGAACCACTACTTCCTTATGCATTCATTATGACAAGCATTAAGACACAGATGGCCGCTTGCTACTCATACTCTCCACCACTGTGTCTTCTATATCGTAGTATGAACGATTGTTACCTATACGTCAAGCCGGTCACAGCAAGATTTACGACATTACCACTGAACACGAGGAGGAATTGCGCTACTGCGCCCTGATATTACAGGCGTATTCGGTGCGTTAAAACGATATTAGCACAACGCGGCATATATATGGCTGCAATAACCATGCCAAAATATAACACGAGGGGATAAACTGAGGCGCATGGAGTAAACACGTGAAAATATCAGCGCATTTCGGACAAACAGCGATTGGCTCGGAAGCGCAAGGCCGCCGAACCAATCGCCACATATTTATGAAGAACAACAGCGTTTTAGCGCTTGGAGAACTGGAAGCCTCTCCGCGCTCGCTTGCGTCCATATTTCTTGCGTTCTTTGACCCTTGGATCTCGGGTCAGAAAACCCTGCCTGCGCAACGGTGAGCGCATATCAGCGCCGACCTGAAGCAGCGCAACGCTGATGCCATGTCGCACAGCTCCTGCCTGCCCGACAATGCCGCCACCCTGGCACTTGGCAACGACATCAAAACGCCCGACAGCATCAACAGCCTCAAACGGCTGCGTGATCAGCATTTCCAGCACCTTTCGGCCAACATACTGATCCATCGGCACGCCATTGATGGTAATGTTGCCTTCTCCGGGTGTCAACCACACCTTGGCAGTAGCATTTTTTCTATGACCCGTTCCGTAGTATCTCGCGATTTCTTCCAATGTGTTCCTCCGGCGTCTGGCGTTGGAAGGTCATAGAACTGATAATCAGCCCTGCAACCTAACAACCCTGCGACCCTCCAACGTATAAACCTTTTAAGCCAGCTTCAGCTCTTCTGGTTTCTGGGCTTCGTGATTATGTTCCGGCCCGACATGGATTTTAAGTTTATTAATCATAGCATCTCCGAGCTTGTTATGCGGCAACATGCCCTTAACAGCCCGTCGAATCGCCTTTTCCGGCGACTTGGCAAGAAGCTCGCCCCTGGTCACGCTCTTAAGCCCGCTCGGATAGCCGGAATGTCTATAGACCGGCTCATCGGGCTTATTAGCTCCGACCAGTAAGCACTTCTCAGCGTTAACGACAATCACGTGATCTCCACAATCCACATGCGGCGTGAATGTCGGTTTATGCTTTCCTCTCAGGATCTTGGCTACTTCGACCGCCAGACGCCCAATAGGCATTCCTGTCGCGTCGACTACAAACCACTTCCTGACAATGTCTTCCCGCTTAGCGAAATATGTACCCATCGTATCCTCTTCAATATTCAACTTCCCGGAGACACAGTCCACGGGCGGGCGCCGTCTTGCCAGCTTGCCTGCGATCCGCCGCCTCAAGTATTCTATTCATATCGGAGCCGGCCCTCAAGCCCAGCCCCACTTCAGTCAATGTCCCGACGATTACCCTGGCCATCGATCTTAGAAACGCGTTGGCTTTAATCGTAATTAAAACCCTGTCATCTACCCGCGTAACTTCGATCTCGCGCAAGTCTCGCACAGGACTTGTTTGATCCCTGTCAGCGGACGCAAATGAGCTGAAGTCGTGCGTTCCAATCAGAACCTTCGCGCTCTTTTGCATTGCGTCGGCATCCAGCGAATTTCTCACATGCCAACTGTATCGGCTCACCAAAGCATCCGGCACAGCGCGGTTCAGTATGCTATACTCATAAGTCCGCGACCTGGCTGAATATCTGGCATGAAAGCTCAGATCAACCTCAATCGCATCGATGGCAGCCACTGACCTGCGCAAAAGCGAGTTCATCGCCAAACACAGCCTATCAACCGGAATGGTTCCCTCCGTCCTGAAATTGATCACCTGCCCGGCAGCGTGAACTCCTGCATCCGTTCTGCCGGAGCCGCATACCGATACCGGCTCTTTGACAATTTCGCTCAGGACCCATTCAAGCTCAGCCTGAATTGTGGGAACTCTCGGCTGGAATTGGAATCCGAAGTAGTCAGTGCCGTCGTAGCTAACTACGACTTTAATATTTCGCACTAATCTACCGCAAGCTCCAATTTCACAACCGACGCCGCATCACCTCTTCGCAATCCGATCTTGGTGATTCTTGTAAACCCGCTCTGCTTATCGGCAAACTTAGGTCCAACGACATCGAACAGCCGTTTAACCGGGTCGTTGGCGAGTATTTCTTCTCTCATTTTCTTCTGCGTAGCTCCGTTTGCGCGCAGCATACCCTTGGGCAATGGCGCACTGGGGAGCAGCTTTCGAGCCTGCCGTTTTGCATGCAGCGTATTCTGCTTGGTCAGAGATATCAGTTTTTCTGCGATTACCCTGGCCTCTTTTGCTCGAGGCTCAGTAGTCTCAATCGCTTCGTACATTATCAATGATCTAACCAGACCGCGCAGCAGGGCCATCCTCTGATCGGTCGGCAAACCCAGTTTTCTTCCAGCAACACGATGTCGCATTCGCTTCTATTCCTCTTCTTGGCAATCAGCTCTTTATCAGATGCCGAGTTATTCTTCCGTCTCTTCCGCTTCGTCGATTTCCTTGGCCTCAGCCTCAGTCTCCGCATAGGCGAACCCCATAGGACTCTCAGTTTCGTCCGCCGGAAGTATCTTCAATTCGCTGCGGTCACCAACGGGCTTGAGATCCAAGTTCAACGACGCCAGCTTCGATTTAACTTCATCAAGAGATTTCTTGCCGAAGTTTCTTATGTTCATAAGATCAGCCTCGCTAAGCTGAACCAGTTCGCTTATAGACAGCACATTGGCCTTTTTCAGGCAGTTATATGTGCGCACAGAGAAATCCAGCTCCTCAATTCGAGCCTCCGGCGGCCCAGGTGACAGGCCGACTGCCGAATCACCATAATCCGCGCCGAGTCCCTTGTGCGTTCTTGCGAAGTCAAAGAACAGTTTGAGCTGTTTATCCAATATCTTCGCCGCAAGGCTGAGAGCGTCACTGGGAGCGATCGTTCCGTTAGTGGTAACGTCTATAACCAGCCTGTCGAAGTTCGTCTTATGACCCACTCTGCACGGATCCACCGTGTAGGCGACTTTTCTTACAGGTGAAAAGACCGCACCCACAGGGATCACTCCGATGCTCGCATTGATATTTTCCTGGTTCTCCGGCAACACATATCCCTTGCCCTGTTCGACGGTCATTTCCGCCGACAGGTGGGCTACCTCATCATTGAGGGTAGCAATATGCATCTCCGGATTGACAATGCGTATCTCCGGCGGAGTCTGTATGTCGGCTCCAGTCACATCGCCAGGGCCATGCACATCTATTCGAACCGTCAACGGCTCAGTGTCCTGGCTTGTGGCGTCCATTTCCACATACAGATCCCTCAAGTTCAACATCAGTTCTGTTGTGTCTTCCTTTACTCCCGGAATCGTCGAGAACTGATGCAGCACTCCATCAATTTTTATTGAAGTAATCGCTGCACCCGGCACCGCAGATAAAAGCACCCTGCGCAGAGCGTTTCCTATTGTATAGCCGAAGCCCTGCTCCAGCGGTTCAATCGCAAACTTGCCGTAGTTTTCGCCGTCTTCAAGTATTTCAATGCGCGGCGTCACCATATCCATTGTTCGGTCGCCTCCGTTTTACCTAGAATAGAACTCGACAATCAACGATTCCTGCACATCCGTGTCGATCTCATCTCTAATGGGCGCAGAAATGATCGTTCCTTTCATCTGGTTCGCATCAAATTTCAGCCACGAGGGCACGCCTTTTGTGCTCTCAATAGCCGCAACCAGAGGCGCTATCTTCCTTGCGCTCTCAACGACCTCTATCGATTCATCAGGTCTGACCTGATACGAAGCGATATCAACTCTTTTTCCGTTGACCAGGATATGTCCGTGGCACACGAACTGTCTCGCTTGCGCCCTGGATGTCGCCAGTCCCAATCGATACACTGCGTTGTCCAGCCGCATTTCCAAAAGCTGCAACAGGATATCGCCTGTTACGCCTGGTCTGCGGATCGCTTCCGCGATATAGTTTCTGAACTGACGCTCACGCACGCCATAGATTCTTCGCATCTTCTGCTTTTCGCGAAGCTGAACCCCGTAGTCAGAGAGCTTCCTCTGCATTCCCTGGCCGTGCTGACCGGGCGGATAGGCTCTCCTCTCGATAGGGCATTTTCGCGAATAGCATTTGTCGCCCTTCAAAAATAGCTTTACGCCTTCTCTTCTGCATTTTCTGCAAACGGCGTTGCTCACAGTTGCCATATGTCAATCGTCTCCTAAGATACCCTTATACAGGGAGTCACCAGCCGACACAGCTCCTCATCAGTCGCCGAACCGGCACTTTCTCCCAACCAGGGCTGCTTACACTCTCCGCCTCTTTGGCGGCCGGCAGCCGTTGTGCGGTATTGGCGTGCAGTCCTTAATAAGACTGACTTCCAAACCCGCGGCCTGCAAGGAACGAATAGCGGTCTCCCTGCCGGATCCCGGTCCCTTTACAAGCACATCCACTCTTTTCATGCCGTGTTCCATTGCCTTGCGAGCGGCGGCTTCTGCTGCCAACTGCGCAGCAAACGGGGTTCCTTTTTTGGTGCCCTTAAAGCCGACCGTTCCGGAACTGGCCCAGGAAACCACTGCGCCTGTCATATCCGTAATCGATACGATCGTATTGTTAAAGGTGCTCTGGATATGCGCTACTCCCTGGAGTATGTTTTTCTTTTCCTTTGGTTTTGCGCGAACTCCTGTTGTCTTTCTGACCAATGGGAACCTCCTTACGACTTCTTGCGTCGAACGCCAATAGTCCGCTTGGGACCCTTGCGCATTCGTGCGTTGGTCTTAGTTCGCTGGCCACGCACAGGCAATCCGCGTCTATGCCGAAGACCCCTGTATGAGCCGATTTCCATAAGACGTCGAATGCTCATAGTCAACTCTCGTCTGAGGTCACCCTCTACACGATAGCTGCCTTCTATAACCTTTCGCAGATCGCTGATTTCGCTCTCTGTAAGGTCGCGCACGCGGGTCTCCGGGTTCACGCCGGCTGTGGCCACGATGTTCTTTGCGCTGGTCAATCCAATACCATAGATATAACACAACGCATATTCTATTTTTTTGTCCCTTGGGAGGTCTACACCTGCAATTCTCGCCAAGCTACATTACCCTCCTTCGAAGACGCTGAACGTCTTCGAGATACTCAACCCCATCTCAGCCCTGTCGCTGCTTATGCTTGGGGTACTGTTTACAAATAACCCTGATCACGCCTTTACGCTTGATCACTTTGCACTTGTCACACATCGGCTTAACCGAAGCTCTTACCTTCATCTGCCTTTACCTCTCGAACTCGTAGATAACCCGACCTCGGTCACCGGATACTTCGGAAGTGATCCAACCGGCAACCAGCCGCGAGGTCTTCGCCCTACTTGTAGCGATATACTATCCGTCCGCGGGTCAAGTCATACGGACTCAGTTCCAACTGCACCCTGTCCCCGGGCAGGATTTTTATAAAATGCATTCTAATCTTGCCCGAAACATGCGCCTGCACTGTGTGTCCGTTCGGGAGTTCTACCTTAAACACTGCATTAGGCAGCGACTCCGTCACACGACCTTCAACCGCTATCGGTTTTTCCTTAGACATAATAAGATCTAGGTCTCCTCCATCGGCATCAACGTCAGAATATCCGGCCCGCTTTTGGTAATCGCCACGGTATGCTCAAAGTGAGCAGACAGCGATCTGTCCTTCGTAACGACCGTCCAATTATCCTGCAAAGTCTCGACCTCATAGCCGCCGATGTTTACCATAGGCTCTATGGCCAGTGTCATACCTTCTTCCAACCGGACCCCTTTGCCCGGAGGGCCATAGTTCGGAACGTTCGGCTCCTCGTGAAGATTGCGCCCTATGCCGTGGCCAACCAAATCACGAACCACCGAATAGCCACGCCTCTCCGCATACGACTGGATCGCGTGACCTATATCAGAAAGCCGGTTCCCCGGCCTGGCCTGCTCGATTCCCTTAAACAACGCTTCCTTAGTAACCTTCAGAAGCTTAGCCGCCTCGGGCGATGTCTGGCCTCCTACTGCAACGGTAACCGCCGAATCGGCATGCCATCCATCAATTATAACCCCAAGGTCAATTCCGACAACATCACCGGTCCTTAGCACCCTGGATCCGGGTATGCCGTGGACAACTTCTTCATTAACCGCAACACACACCGTGTTGGGGTATCCCCGATAATTCTTGAACGAGCCGATACCTTTATACTTGCGAATCAGCTCCTCAGAAATCTCGTCTATATCCTGCGTTGTCGTCTTGTCAGGCTCAATGCTCTGGACAATTTCGTTTATACACCGGGCTAATACGGCTCCCGCCGCACGCATTTTCTCGATTTGAGCCGATGTTTTTCGTATAACCATTTATTGTCCAAGCGCCGCCACAATGGTTCTGAACACTTCTTTTATGTCCCCGGCAGCCTGGATATTTTTCAGAATGCCGCTTTGTTCATAGTATCCAAGCAGCGGACTCGTCTGTTTATCATACACATTCAGCCTGTTCATTATCGCTTCCGGCTGGTCGTCTGCGCGATGAACCAGATCACCGCCGCACTTATCGCATTTTCCCTCGATAGCCGACTTCTTAGAGTCCACATGATATGGCTCGCCGCAGGCAGGACAGACCCGCCGACCGGAAAGTCTTCGAACAAGCTCATCGTTGTCCACTTTAAGGTTAACAACCGCCTCAAGAGGCTTTGCGATATCCTTCAGAGCAGCGTCAAGGGACTGTGCCTGGGCGATAGTCCTGGGAAATCCATCCAATAGAAATCCCTGCTCCCCTATCGACTCCAGCTTTGCCCTGGCGATCGCAATAACCACCTCATCCGGCACCAGCTCGCCCTTTTCCATATAGCTTTTAGCAAGAAGTCCAACTTCTGTCCCGTTGGCGACGGCCTCGCGCAATATATCTCCCGTTGAGATATGAGCAGCCCCATACTTCTCACTCAAAAGCCCGGCCTGAGTTCCTTTACCCGCGCCGGGCGGTCCGAACAATACGATTCGCAATACAATCCTCAGTCTTATTTCATCATCAGCCCATGCACCAGCCGCCGCCTTAATCAGACTACGGCTGCTGCTGTTTGCTGACATCTATTTATTTTATAAATCCTTCGTAGTGTCTCATCAACAGATGAGATTCTATAGCCTGCATAGTCTCCAGTGCGACGCCGACAACAATGAGCAGCGACGTTCCTCCGATGAGGCTGAAGTTGACCCTGAGCCACTGCGGAATCAGATACTGCATAAGAGCAACTATGGCCAAAAAGACCGCGCCTGCAAGGGTGATTCGGGTCATAATCTTATCCAGATAATCCTGGGTAGGCTTGCCGGGACGTATTCCGGGGATAAAACTCCCCCATTTTTTAAGGTTATCGGAAACTTCCTTCACGTTAAAGGTTACTGCCGTGTAGAAGTAGGTGAAGAATATAATAAGCGCCGCATAAGCAAGCGATCCCCACCATGTTACACCAGGCTGCACCCCATGTGCAAATCCAAACCAGAAACCTTCAGTTTTGCCGCGTTGAAGCAAGCTCACCACCGTCATCGGGAAATACATAATCGATACGGCAAAGATGATTGGAATAACACCGGCTGAGTTGATCTTCAGCGGCAGGAAGCTCGAGGAGCCTCCGACCATCTTGTTGCCGACGATTCTTTTTACGTGCTGAATCGGAATCTTGCGCTGCGCTTGCGTGATAGCAACGATGAAGGCGACAGTTGCAACAAACAACACGCCGAGCAGCCCGACCACAAGCCATCTGTGGTTGAAGATACCTTCAACCTGAATGGTCTGCCAAATCTCCGCAGGCAGGTAGGCAACGATACCAGTGAAAATTACAACGGAAACGCCGTTACCAATTCCACGCTCGCTGATCTGCTCGCCCATATACATAAGAAACGAAGTTCCTGCAACCAGCACGATTGCAATCTGCAACACCTGCATCGGCGATGTGTTGACCAATGCTCCGCCGCTCCTGAGCAACATAGTAATGCCATAGGACTGAAAGAGCGCCAGCACACCGGTAAGCCATCGCGTATACAGTCTGATTTTCTTCTGACCGGAAGCGCCCTCTTTTTGAAGGGCTTCCAACTGCGGTATGGCGATTGTCAAAAGCTGCATAATAATCGATGCGTTAATGTAGGGCATAATACCCATGGCGAAGATGGTATATTTCTTGAACGCCCCGCCGGTAAACGCGTCAAACAGATTGAACAGACTGTTATCGCCGCCAAACATCTTGCCCAGGACCTCAGTGTTGACTCCGGGAACGGAGATATGAAGACCCACGACGTAGACGGCAAACATCGCAAACAGGAATGTGATCCTCTTCTTGAGGTCAGGAATCTTGAATGCGGCCATCAACGATGAAAGCATCTATATTACCTCCGCCGTTCCACCAGCAGCTATCAGTTTTTCTTGGGCAGATTTGCTGAATTTATGTGCACGAACGCTAAGAGCCTTTGTCAACTCCCCATTGCCGAGGATTTTGACGCCATCCTTGAGGTTCTTAATCACGCCGCTACTAATAAGAATGTCAGGGTTGACCTCTGTTCCGGCATCGAATCTCTCCAGATCATCGAGGTTCACAACCGCATATTCTTTTCTGTTAACATTTCTGAAGCCCGCTCTTTGCGGCAGGCGGCGATGCAATGGAGTCTGTCCGCCTTCGAACCCGAGTCTGGGAGTGGCGCCGGATCGCGCCTTTTGGCCCTTGTGGCCCTTTGTCGAGGTTTTCCCCATGCCGGATCCGATACCGCGCCCCACTCGCTTTCGCTTGTGAGTTGCACCAGGCGCAGGACGCAAGTCATTGAGTCTCATTGATTTTCCTCCACAGGCTCCTGCAAAGTTTGCACTTCGACCAGGTGCTCGATCTTGCGGATCATACCCAGCACAGCCGGACTTTCCGCCTGAATCACGGATGAATTGATCTTGCCCAGCCCAAGCGCCTTAGCAGTAGCTTGCTGCTTCTTATTAAATCCTATAGTGCTCTTTTTAAGAGTAACTTTCAGCATCGTTATTCAGCCTCTTCTTCTCGCCCTTCGATGGCTGCCTCTTCAATCTCTTCGACAGTCTCCACCTCAACAAATGGCGCGGTATCCTGCTGTCGTTTTTTTGCCAGCCACGGAACCAGTTCTTCGAGCGATTTTCCGCGCAACCGGCACACATCCTCAGCTATCCTCAGATTCTTCAGGCAATTAACAGTAACCCAGGCATTATTGATCGGGTTCTGCGAGCCAAGGCTCTTTGCCAGAACATCCCTGACGCCGGCCAGTTCGAGGATAGGTCGCACTACGCCGCCAGCCACGACACCAGTACCCGGTGAGGCGGGTTTCATACGAACCTTTGCTCCGCCGAATCTCATTTCGATCTCATGCGGAATAGTGGTATCCACCATAGGCACTTCGAACATATTCTTTTTGGCGTCTTCCATACCTTTTCGGATAGCATCCGGAATGCCACGGGCCTTGCCCAGACCCACGCCCACATGTCCGGCACGGTCGCCTACCGCCACAAGCACGTTCCAGCTCAAAGTCCGGCCGCCCTTGTGCGTCTTCTGAACCTTGTTAGTGCGGATGACTTGCTCTTCGAGTTCAAGCGCATCCGGATTGATCTTAGGCATAGCCCCTCCAATCGAGAATCCTGAATCGGGATGTCAACAGGTTCTGCTAGCTTGCAAGTCCCGATTCAATCACAATATAAAACAACTAGAATTTCAGTCCGGCCTCGCGTGCGCCGTCTGCCAGCGCAGCAACTCTGCCGTGATATTGATATCCGCCTCTGTCGAACACTACCCGCTCGATACCCTTTTCGGCAGCTCTTTTACCGACAAGCTCCCCGACCAGTTTGGCCGATGGAATATCCCCGCCGTTTTTGACTTGAGCTTTGATTTCCTTGTCCAGGCTCGACGCCGATACAATCGTCTCACCGGTTGCATCGTCGATAACCTGCGCATAGATATGCAGCAAGCTCCTGAACACGTTCAATCTCGGCTTCTCCGCCGTGCCGACAGCGCGGTTTCTCAGTCTTGCATGTCGCCTCTTTCGAAGCGCCTCTTTTCTTAACATTCTAAACCCCCAGGCTTCAGGTTTTCAGGTGATCTCCGCATTTGGCCTCGCTTGTCGCCAGCACCCAACTCGCATTTTACGCAAGCACCCGACGCCGATTAAGCGATCAAGCACCAAAAGCTATGTTTGTTGAAATCATTGGCTTACTGTCATGCGTATCGCAACTTTGCGCGGGCATAGCAGGCCGATAATTCCAATCCTCTACTTCTTAGCCGCAGCTCCGGCCTTGCCGACTTTCTTTCGCACGACCTCGCCCTGATAGCGAATACCCTTGCCGTGCATTCCCTGCGACGAAACATATTTGTATGGCTCGGGCGGCTTTATGGCTCTAATCTCAGCAGCCTGCTGACCCAGCGCCTCTTTGTCGATTCCCCGCACTATGATGAACGGAATCCTGGTATTGGTCTCCTGTCCTACCTCAAAGGAGATTCCTTCCATAGGCTCGACAGTCGCCGGCTGTGCCAAACCAACCGACAAAACCAGATTGTTGCCCTGCATCTCGGCTCGATAACCCACGCCGATGATCTGCAATCTCTTTTCATAACCCTCCGTAACGCCGATTACCATATTGTTAACCAGCGTTCTCGTAAGCCCATGAAGAGCGCGATGCGTGTTATTATCGGACGGCCTCTCGCAGATAATGGTCCCCTCATCAACTTTTATGTTGATAGCGGCCGGCAATCGCCGGGTCAAAGATCCCTTTGGGCCTTTGACAGTCAACTCTCCGTTGCTCTGGCTGATTTGCACTCCGCTGGGCACCGGTATTGGCAATTGTCCTATTCTACTCATGACAACGACTCCTCCGCACTACCAAACGTAGCACAAAACCTCGCCGCCGATACCCAGTTTCCTGGCTTCTCGGTCAGTCATAACTCCACGGGACGTGCTTATAATTGCCACGCCCAATCCACGTAGTACCCTTGGCACTCTGTCCCGCTTGGCATAAACCCGCAAACCGGGCTTGCTGATGCGCTTCAGATTGCTCAGGATCATCTCCTGCTTTGGGCCATATTTCAAAGAGACCTTTACGGTCGGAAATTGCCGATCCTTGATTGGCTCAAAGTTTTTAATAAAGCCTTCACCCTGAAGAATCTTTACGATCTCCATATTCAGCTTTGAGGCCGGCACCTCTACAAAGTCGTGCTTCGCTGAGTTAGCGTTCCGGATCCTCGTAAGCAGGTCGGCCACAGGATCTGTCACGGTCATTCTTGATCCTCCGTTATCGGGCCGCACCAACTAGATAGATTATCATTTTGTGCGACCTGATGTCAAACAATTTGTATATTTAGACTACCAGCTAGATTTAGTAACGCCTGGGATAAGTCCCTGGTGCGCCATCTGTCGGAAACAGATTCGGCAGAGGCCGAATTGTCGGATATACCCTCGCGGCCTGCCACACATGTTGCAGCGATTGTAGCCCCGAACTTTGAACTTCGGCGTTCGCTTCTGCTTCTCAATCAGGCATTTCTTTGCCACGTGATCACTCCTCTATGGTCTCCGTAGCCGGGTTCCCGCTTCTCACTGCATCAGAAAACCCGGGCTAAGAAAACCGTCATTCTTCCTTCTTAGCCTTTTCAGCATCGTCTATAACTTGCTGAGCGGCATGAGCAGGCATTTCTTCATAATGCGAGAACTTTGAGGTGAACTTGCCTCTGCCTCTCGCGATCGATCTCAGATCAATCGAGTATCTCAAAACTTCGGATTGCGGAGCCTGAGCGCGAATTATCTGCCGTCCGGCTCCCGCCGGCTCCATACCAAGGACTCGTCCGCGCTTGGTGTTGATGTCACCAATCACATCGCCCATAAACTCCTCAGGCACGGTAATTTCCAGCTCGTTAATAGGCTCCAATATAACTGGATTTGCCTTGGCAGCAGCCGCCTGAAATCCAAGCACTCCTGCCAGTTGGAAAGCCATATCGGAGGAGTCCACGGTGTGGAAACTTCCGTCGTAGCAGGTGACCTTTACATCCACAACCGGATTGCCGGCCAAAATCCCTCTGCCTAAAGCTTCCTGAATCCCCTTATCAACTGAGGGAATCCACTGGCGAGGAATAGATCCGCCAACGATTGCGTCGACATACTCATAACCTGCGCCCCTGGGCTGTGGCTCCAGACGCAGCCAGCAATCGCCAAACTGTCCGCGACCGCCCGTCTGCTTTTTGTGCCGTCCCTGAGCTTCAGCAGTAGTCGAGATGGTCTCCCGATATGCAACCTTGGGAGTCTCGGTGTCTACCTCTACGCCAAATTTGCGCTTTAGCCTCTCGACGACTATGTCAAGGTG
>JAAYKE010000101.1 GCA_012522575.1 Armatimonadota bacterium
CGCGCTGCTTAATATAGCCCTGTATTCCACCTTCGCCGCTTTGCGCCCAATATGTCCAGTCTCCGCGAAGCCCGCCGGGACAAGGCCAATAGTCAGACCAATCCTGCGCATACATATTGAACGCGCCGCTTAACTGTTTGAGATTGGAAACGCACTTCGTTTGAAATCCTACTCGTCTGACCTGGAAGAATAGGGGGAAGAGGATGGCTGCAAGTATGGCAATGCAGGCCAGAATAACAAGCAGATCAATCACGCTGAGACCACAACGTTTGTTGCCCGTATATTGATGAAAGCCCAACTCCTTTTGTGCTCCCAACTTAACTGAATGGCTGCTGGCAACGGTACTATAACGATTTGGTCGAGCAATGTCAAAGGTTTTTTTTGGCAGGTGATCTGTTTTATTCCAATGGATCCATGGGTATAAATAAGCAAATGAGTTCCTGACGGAACACATCGCATAAGGTCTAGCCAAAAATATGCAAGAAAGCACTTGACAGTTGCCTTGTTGCATGGCAGACTGTACACGAACGACATCTCGTGAAATACGTACACAACAGACAGAAAGATCTGTAGGCCTTGGCTGCTGCACTTGCTGTGAAATAATTTTGCAATCATGGCAAATGTGGCACATTCTGTGCAACACTGGTACTGAAATGGAATTGCACTTTAGCCAAGGTGCTTTTGCGAAGGAGGTGACAAAGTATGAAAATGATCTCTAGGCTATTTGCGGTTATGGTCGTGTTGGCGCTTGCGATATCAATTGCCGGCGCGACTCAGGTGAGCCAAACCAAGGTGTTCTCCGGGATACCGGACTATGAGCGGACGCTTACGTTTGCCAAGATGAACTTCACTTGCCCGAATTGTGTTTTGAACTGGATCAAGGTCGATTTGGTCTTGAATGTCACTGGTGGTCAGTATATTCTCGATAATGATGCTGAAACACCGGCTTCAGGCACATTCAATTTTGGCGGCCAGGCGTTTATTGTTGGCTCTGATGTTCCAATGATTGATGCATCGTTCAATCCTGTGGTTGGCAATGTTCAAGCTGGACACAGTGGAGTATTCAATCTTACTGCAAACGTTGGCGATGGCCCCGGTGACTATAGCCCAGATCCTCCCGATGGGATGATCTACATTGGCGGAGCCGAAACCGATTCAGCATCCGGGTTTATTAATTCGGTTGTTTTTGCACAGTATCTTGGGATCGGCACTTTTGATGTAAAGGTTGGCACATCGCAGTGGGCTAACTATGCTGGCGCAAGTGGTATTGAATATGCTGCTAATCCAGTTTCAGCCGATGGTAGTCTGACTATCACCTACGACTACACCTGCGTCCCTGAGCCGAGCTCTATCGTAGCTCTGCTTGGCGGAGTAGGCATGCTGGGATTGATCCGGCGCCGCAAAGCGTAAGAGAGTAGGCAATTTACTACTCATAGAGTAAACCGGCGGGTTTTTATACCTGCCGGTTTTTTTACGGTATAGGCAACAGCTCGCGAATGATGAGTACTCCTGCCCGTAGTGTCCGATCTCCGTCTCGGACTAGATCAGGACAGATGCCATCCGGCACACTTGAATGCGTCAAGTAAATTGTCATCCCAAAGAATCTGATTGATGCGTCAAGTAAATTGTCATTCCGAGGCGAATGCCGAGGAATCTGCTTTTTCCCTTCTCTTTTCCGGGTTTCGCTTCTTTCGAGCTTTCGCGATTTACGTAAAAGCAGATTTCTCACTTCGTTCGAAATGACATAGTATGTGTGGCTGGGACAGAGGCCAGATACCTGCAACCACTCACGGAGAGTGATCTGTTACCGGTATTGAGTTATATCGCTTTGCCGCCTGGGCAGTATAACGGGTTTTATCTCGTTATCAACCATCTCACAAGATAATATCCCTGTTATCCCGATGAAGCCAAGGTTGCTAAGCGGGGCGACATCGGCAGGAATCGAGCAGCGGATGCCCGATATGTTGCCATAGTCGATGCAGTATTCAGATGCGCCACAGAGCCGAAGCTCGCCCCAGGTGCGGATCAGGAGTCCGATATTATTTAGTCCCGTGCCTCCGCTTGCGCCTCGTTGGGCAACCTGGCCGACACTATCGCGCAAGTCCCCGCCTCCGAGAGCTTTGGGTGACAGGGCTAAAGGGCTGATTGACCCCTGGCCTTGTTTAGTGATGGCCCCGACAGGCTCCAAATATCGTTCGCCGCTCTGATTTGTCCTCAAAAGACAATTCATTTCGATGATATCGCCTTCGGCTAAACCGTGACCAGGACATTCCACTCGTATGCCGGATGATCTGTTGGCTTCTTCGATGTAGAAAACGGAGTCCCACGCCGCGCTTACAACTGCCTGGCTGATCTTCGTCTGTTTGCCATCGGCCAGCAGCTTTTCACTGCCGATGCAAGTTGGCTTATAAGCGGTGACGAGCTGTTCAGTGTCGATAGGTGAAGCGTATGCCAGACAGGAGCTGCTGTGAGAATATCCCGTGACATCACTGAACTCTATGGCATAAATGCCCACCGGGATTCCGGCCTCAACATCCCCGGATTCGCGCCATACGGATGTGCCTGCTCGTCTCCATTTGCCGCCGATATCTGCTGCTTTTGCGGGAGATATGCGGATACGCATGCTTCCGAGTTGCAGCGATATGGGTGTCGGAGATTTGGACTTGATTCCTGTGAAGTGCTGGAAGCCTGCGGAAATTGCAGCGATATTGTTGCCGTTTGTCGGCTGCGGGCACTTAGTCTGGCATCCATCTCCCCATTTTACTACCGTGCCGTCCCGCTTTAGGCCTACGCTGGAAAATCCCCCGGCAGAGATGGCTATAAAATCTGCATTGGGAAGCGGGATAGTGCATTGTCCTTCGAAGGCTCGTCCCCAGGCGACGATTGTCCCATTGGCTTTCAATCCAAGGCTGTGATGCTGCCCGGCAGATATTGCTACAAAATGTTCGTTAGGCTGAGGGAGGTTGCACTGGCCGTCGGTGTTTTGTCCCCAGGCCGCAATGGACCCATCCAACCGCAGGCCAAGGCTATGGCAGCGTCCCGCTGAGATTGACACGAACCCGGAATTGGGATCAGGAACATTGCATTGGGCATATTCATTATAGCCCCAGCATGCGATGGAGCCGTTAGCTTTCAATCCAAGGCCGTGGAAAGCTCCTGCAGAAATGGCAACGAAGTCCTGGTTTGGTTGTGCAATATTCGTCTGGCCTTCTTCGTTAAGTCCCCATCCGACAATCTCACCTGTGTATTTCAATGCAAGGCTGAAATAGTGGCCGGCGGATACAGCGGCGAAATTGTTATTAGGTTGCGGAATAGTGCATTGACTTTCAAGGTTTCGTCCCCACGATACTAGCGTGCCATCAGTTTTAAGGCCGATGTTGTGGAATAAACCTGCCGACACATCGGCAAAATCTGAGTTTGGGTATGGGACGTTGCGTTGAGCGAATAGATCATCGCCCCAGGCGATGGCGTCCCCATTTCTGATAGCCGCGCTAAATTGTTTTCCTGCGCTGATTGCCGTATAACCTTCATTGGGCGAAGGAATGTCGCATTGCCCTCTATCGTTTAATCCCCAGGCTGCTATGGAGCCATCTTCTCTCAGCGCCAGGCAGTGATTATCCCCGGCGCAAATTGCTGTGAATCCTGTGTTTGGAGTTGGAGGAATACATTGATTGTTGGTATTGCGTCCCCAGACGACAACTGAGCCGTCACTTCGAAGCGCCATAGCGTTATAGCCACCCGCTGCAATTGCAACAAAACCGGAGTTTGGCGAAGGAAGCGTCGTAAGTCCGTAGGTCTGGTTTCCCCAGACTGCAATTGAGCCGTCTGATTTCAGTCCCATGCTGAAGAAGTCCCCTGCAGCTACAGCTATGAAGTCGGCATTGGGTGAAGGGACGTCGCATTGACCGTAGTCGTTTCTGCCCCATGTCGCTATGGATCCATCAGCTTTCAGAGCCAGGCAGTGCCAGTGGCCAGCGGCAATGGCGATGAAGTCTTTATTAGGCTCAGGCACTTCACACTGGCATTCATTATTAAAACCCCAGCAGACAACCGAGCCTGAGGCGCGCAAACCGACGCTGTGCCTTGATCCCGCGGATATATCAACAAAATTATTGTTTGGGGCGGGTACATCACATTGTCTGGTGGAGTTGTCCCCCCAGGATACGATTGATCCGTCGAGTTTCAATGCCAGCACGTGCTTTTCGCCTGCTCGCACTTTGCTGATGTTTTCTGCAGGCCCGAAGACTTGATGTCCCCATCCGTGAACCGATTGATCGGCGACGCTTATCCTATGAACAGTTCCCAGCAGCGCAAAACAAGACAGTATTATCAATAACCATCGACGCACTATATAATCTCCTCGAAGCGCTCCACTGTCAGGGAGCGTCCGTACTCCGGTGATTAATTATGCAGTATATCACATAATAGCAGGAAAAATGCCGCATTCATAGAAGTATATTGCTGGAAATAATCAATTGAGCACAATACATGCGTGGCTGCCTTTTGACTGTAGGCAGGCTTGCGGATTAAGGAGATTATTATGAGCAAACGCATAATTCTCGGGGTGAATATCAGTTCCAGAACCCAGGCAGTTCCGGAAGTGCAAAAGGCGCTCACCAAATACGGCTGCAATATACGAACAAGGCTGGGCTTGCACGAAGTATCCGGGGACAGTTGTGCACCGGGCGGTCTTTTAATCCTGGAAATGTTTGGGGACGACAAGAGCATCGGTGAAATGATGGCGCGCTGCAGGCAATTCAAGGCGTGGAAGTGCAGAAAATGATTTTCGAAGGTTAATCATTAACACATAGACCGGTAATAGTACCAGGTTGACGCTCCCCTGACACTGTGGTATATTCCAAACAGGAATAGCTCTAGTTTTGGGGGTAGTGCAGTAATGATTAATTTTGCCAAAAGTCGGCTTCTTGTGCCGGCAATTTTGCTGTGTGTGGCTGTTTTAGCTACATCAGCATGCGCAGGCGTAGTAGCCGTGCGTTTTTATTCTGGCGGCGAACTGGTTGTTGTAAACCGCGCCGTGACGGACGATGTGCCGCTTGCTGAGGCTGCGGTGCGGGCATTGGTTGGCGGGCCGTTCGTCGAGGAGTTGGCTGTAGGGATATCGTCAGCAATCCCTGCAGGAGTTACTATCAAAAAACTCTCCATTTCCAACGACACAGCCGCTATCGATCTTTCTGCAAAGATAGTGGAAAATCTCGATGAAGTCGCGCTAAAAGATATATTTGACCAGTTCCGCTCGACTCTTGGAGATTTCCCATCTATCCATAACATCCAACTGACAAGCGCTGGCAAGGCTCTTTCCACCTATCTTCCGCCTGCTCCTGATATCGGAGAGCCGGCAAAACCGCTTGTAAAAGGCAATGCTGTTGGTCTTTCGGGTAAAAAAGTCTGCGTCGGCGCCTCCCACGGCAGATTCTGGAACGGCAGTGGTTGGTATTGGCAGAGATCAGACCCCTGCGGATTAGGCGAAGCTGTCCTTGAGGACACTAACAGCGTCAAGCTTGTCCAGTTCCTCAAGCAGTACCTGGTTCAGGATGGCGCAGTCTTCACCAGCGTTCGCGAGTTGAGCGAAAGCGCAGGAACTCACGCCGTTACCGGTTTGCCCTGGTGGAAAATGTGTTCGCAGTCGTACCTGCGAAATGCCGGCGTGCCTTGTTCCGTATGGGCTAACTCTACCGGTAACTGCGGAGCTGATACTGCTACAGCGCGCGGCAATGATGACATCCGATGTCGACCTCTGTATGCGGACTACGTTGGTTCGGAAATATACATCGCCCATCATACCAACGCAGGCGGCGGTGGTACAGCTAATGGAACCGAGACGTTCTATGACGCTAACATGGAGAAACCGGCCCATGTAACCAATAGCAATAATCTGGCGAATGCAGTTCAAAACAGTGTTATCGCCACTATTCGCAACACTTTCCCGGGTGAATCGGGTTGGGCGAACAGAGGTGTCAAGAATTCTGCCGGAGGTTTTGGCGAAATCCGAATACCCAACCGGCCTGCGATTCTCATCGAGCTTGGCTTCCATGACAACTGCTCACGAGACGCCAGCTATCTGACTAACGACTTCTTCCGCTCACTTTGCGAGTGGGCTATCTACAGCGGTATTTGCAGCTACTTTGGCAACACACCGACCTGGGGCAAGTATTCCAGCGAGTTTGTGTCCGATACGATTCCCACAACTATGGTGGCAGGGCAATCCTATAATGTCTCGGTGACAATGCGAAACCGCGGCGTCTGCTGGATGAATACCTATGGGTTTAAGCTCGGCGCAGTTGACGGCAGCAACCCTATTTCGGCTGCTACTCGCCAGACAATATCCGGCACAGTCAGGCCGGGCAACAACTATACATTCAACTTCACCATGACAGCTCCCGCCGCCGGCGGCTCATACACCACCAAGTGGCGAATGGTTCGCGAAGGCTATGAGTGGTTTGGCGCAACGCTTACCAAAAACATATCTGTCACTACTCAGAACGACAACGAGCCTCCGACCGCACCCACCAATCTGCGTGTAACCGGGACTACTTCATCGAGCATTGCCCTTGCGTGGAACGCTTCTACGGACAACATTGGCGTCTCCGGCTATCGCGTCTATCGCAATGGAACTCAGGTAGGCACTGCGACCGGCACGACCTACAATGACACCGGCCTTGCCAATAATACGACCTATACTTATCAGGTCGACGCCTACGACGGCAAGCCCAACTATTCCGGTAAAAGCAACTCGGTGCAGGGAACTACCGTCGCCGTTGTATTCCAGGATGGCTTTGCGAACCTCAACAACTGGGTTCTCGATCCTGTAGCGGGCAACAACGTATGGCCTGCGCTTTCAAGCGCACAGAATCACGGCACTATATCCGGCGGCAACTCAGTCTATTTCCCCGGAGATGTCGTTAACTGGATATATCACGACTTCTCACCGAACCTTACCTCTGGCGGTTACAGATCCGGCGTTCTCTCAGGCTGGATGTATGATAATGGCCTGAGTAATATGAGAATGGCGTTCAGATGGTATATGTACGATGCCTCAGGCAACAACAAAACTATGTATTGGATAGGCGTTACAAACGGCAACCCGCCGAACATTCCGCTTCGATACATGGCCGCTGTATTGGACAACGGCTGGACCTACTATGACCTTGGCGATCGCTCTGCGGGATGGCACAAACTCGCTATTGAGGTATTGCCATACACCGGCTCCAACGACCTCAAGTTCTATGTCGACGGAGCGTTGAAGCTGACTCTTAACCAGCCCGCTTCTGCAGCGAATTGCACGCTGAAGCGCACATATTTGGGATACAACTACACATCCAACCAGCCCGCGTATTGGGACGACATAATGCTTGAGTCTGTGACTCCGGCCGCTCCGACCAACGTTTCGGGCGCTGCTCTGTCGACGAGTTCCATTAGATGGAACTTCACCGACAATGCGAACAACGAGATTGGTCACAGGGTATACGACGGAGCCGCCAAGGTAGGCGAGCGCGAGGCCTTCGACATTAACTATGTCGACGAGACCGGTCTGGCCGCTAACACGACCTACAACCGCACCGTCAAAGCCTATGCCGGCATTCTTGAGAGCGCCGGAACTGCGGGGAGTGGCACGACGCTGTCGGTTGCGCCGAGCGCTGCGACTGTAACCTGCGACAAAAACATCAACGTCACCTATGGCGATGACAAGTTCACCTTCACCGCAGTCGGCGGATTCGGCGCGGGCAAGGTCGACCATTACCAGATAGCCTGGGACAAGCAGGCCACTCATACGTGGACAGGCTCCGAAGCGACCTGGTCGAGCGGAACTTCCGTGCAGACTGCTACTTCTTCCGGAAGCTGGTACCTGCACGTTAAGGGCTTCAACTCGGCTGGAGTTGCCAACGGCACTCTGGACCTTGGACCGTTCATCTACAACAGTGACAGCGTAGATCCTCAGATCAATTCCGTCACTATTGCGCCGGCGATGGTTCTCGGTGGAGATGCGGTTCACGTGACTGTAGATGCGACTGACAATGTCGGTGTGACCAGCGTCAAGGCCAACGGTGTTTCTCTTACCAATACTGGTGGAAACATCTGGGAGGGCGATGTTATTGCCTCTGGCGCACTCGGCAGTCATTTCATCACTGTAGTGGCTCAGGACGGAGTGGGCAATTCCGCTACGGATCCTTCCGGAAGCTACTTGACCACCCTGGTTCGCGGAGCCTCCAATAAGGCTGCCTGGGGAGTCGAGATGAACGCTGCTTCCACTATCTACCTCTTCAAGTTCTGGGGTAAGGTAGTTGAGGTGGACAACGACAAGTTCACCCTCGACGATGGCTCCGGCTCACCGATCACGGTTATTGCGCCGGGCTACAAGACCAAGGTCTCCACAGGCGACTACGCAGCCGCTCGGGGAATCCTCACCATCGATGGACTCTCAAGAGCTATTCAGAGTGGTCTTGACTTGATAACCAAATACTAAGTATGAGCTAAACTTCATACTCGGTATAGCAAACATAACCGGCCTGGGCGATTCGCTCAGGCCGGTTTTTTACGCCTTGAACATACAGTCAATGCAACTGACTGGTCGAATATGGTAACAACTCAGTATTCGTGAGTTATTGTAGTTGCTGGTCTCTGTCCCAGCCAGGCAAACTATGTCATTTCGAACGCAGTGAGAAATCTGCTTTTTTCGATGTCCGAGGTCAGATGTCCGAAGTTCGAGCCGGTATCGCCAACCCATTCCCAAGCTCTAA
>JAAYKE010000102.1 GCA_012522575.1 Armatimonadota bacterium
AGCATACCGGGAATCTGAGGGGAACTATAACAACAGTCGTATCGACAATCCTGTGCTCGCCATTATAGCATACCGGGAATCTGAGGGGAACTATAACCTGCACCTTAACCAGGGCCAAAATTGCCCATTATAGCATACCGGGAATCTGAGGGGAACTATAACTTTTTACCACCTCAGGCATAATCTGTTTTATTATAGCATACCGGGAATCTGAGGGGAACTATAACACAATTGATTCGTCATAGGCATAGACCATGATTATAGCATACCGGGAATCTGAGGGGAACTATAACCGCGGGTGCAGGATGAACGTGCGTCGCTGAATTATAGCATACCGGGAATCTGAGGGGAACTATAACTCGGGGACGTCGCAGTTGTAGTAGTAGCGTATTATAGCATACCGGGAATCTGAGGGGAACTATAACTCAACAGCATGTTTAAACCCCGGCATTGACAACTGGGTGGACTGCGCTCACAATATGGGTGTGGATTTGTTCTGGAGGATAAAGACTTGGCAGAGATCGAGATCATACCCTGGCAGCCGCTTATCAGGCCGCCTGCTCCCAATTCAGAGATAGCCGAAATACCGGCAGGCCCTCTAAAGGCGCTGGCGTGTCGCAATAGCGTGGTGTCACTTTCCATGCTGATTAAATCCGATTCCAACGTTTTTGCGCGGATCCGGTTTACCGACCTCGTATCGGGGGACCATACTATCCCGGCCGATGCGCTTAAAGCCAGACTGATCGGCGCGACGCCGACCCCGGAAGCCGGCGCGGTGATGGAGACGATCGAGGATGTTGACCGCATCAGCATCATACGGTCCTGCGCAGTCCATATTTCTGTATCCATACCCAAAGGCATCCCCGCAGGAATGTATGCCGGCAGGGTGATTGTTGAGGTCGCGGGAGAGCAGGCAGGCTCGTGCGATATCGAGGCGGAGGTGGCTGACGTCGACCTGCCGGACGTGCGTGACTGGAGCTTTTTCCTAAATGTGTGGATGAACCCCGCCACTATTGCACGGATTCACAAAGCACAAATATGGTCCGACAGTCACTTTGAGGCGATGAAGCCATACATCCAGGACCTGGCCGCACACGGACAGAAAACTGCGGTTGTGCCGATCATATTCCAGGCGTGGGGCACGCAAACGAGGGACCCGTTCCCAAACGCGGTTATATGGAAAAAGCGCGGGGATAAATTCGAATTCGACTTCTCGATTTTCGACCGCTACGTAGAACTGCACCACACCTGCGGGATAGACCGCGCGATTCACTGCTACTCAGTCGTGCAGGGGCCGGGACACAGAGAAAGTAACACCATCGAGTATATCGACCTCCACGATAACCAAGTCAAGCGCGAGGATTTGCAGATCGCAAGTGATAAATATTCCGAAGCCTGGAGACAGTTTTTTGACGCATTCCGATTGCATCTGACCGAAAAGGGCTGGATGGATAAGACCTATATTGCCTTTGACGAGCAGCCGGAAGAGGCGATGAATATGGTGATGGCGATGATCGGCGAGCACGCGCCGGATTTCAAAACCGCGCTGGCCGCGAACACTCGATCTGACAAATTCCTGAGCCTTGACGACCTGAGTCTGTCCGGAGTTTTCAACGAAAGAGGAATCGTGGAAGTTGCTCCTGCGGAAAGGCGCGCAGGAGCTATCGCTCATCTTCTGGACCCGGATTGCTCGACGACGGATTTATGTTCCGCTAATATGCTCACAACGTTTTATGTCTGCTGCGGGCCGGCGCACCCGAACACTTTCTGCTTCAGCCCGCTGGTGGAGTCCAGAATGCTGCCCTGGCTGGCCGTGCAGGGAGGCTATGACGGGTTTTTGAGGTGGAGCTACAACGACTGGTCAGATAACCCGTTTACGCACCCTGAATATGCGCCGTTCCCGACTGGAGACGTTCATTTTGTCTATCCGAGTGCAAATGGCCCGGCTTCGAGCCTGCGTTGGGAGCAGCTTAGAGAAGGGATTCAAGATTTCGAGCTGGCGCTTATTGCTTCATCGAAATTGAACGGCGCAGAGGATATGGTCGACTTCGAACAGGCCATATCCCTTGCCTGCCGGAACCCTGATGGAAATGAAAAGGCCGTAGGGGATATCGAACTGGCGCGTCGCCTGCTGATTCCGATCGCGGCAAGAAAATAAACTCTCGACAGGCGGAGATCGGTCTGGAGGTTGGAAGTTGGATGTTGGAAGTTGGGAATGGGGAGGCGATTCGGAGATCGGTCTGGAGGTTGGAGGTTAGAGGTTAGAAGTTAGAAGTCCGCTTTTGTGGTAGACTGTTATTAATTCAAAGTCAGGAGCTTGTTTTTGTGTCGTTACGTATCGCCGCAATTGCGGACATTCACTATGCCGAAGGGCCTGTTCACCTACCGTACGCCAGACGCACCGCCATAGCCGATATTTTACTTCTTAGAGCCATTCATCGTATCAACAGGTTCATCCAACCCGACCTTACGGTGATTCTGGGGGATCTGGTCGATGATGGGTCGCGGCAGGGTCTGGAAAAGCTCAAGGAGCATATCGATAAGCTCGAATCCCCTTGTATCGTCCTGCCCGGCAATCACGATGGCGAGGAGTTTTTCTCCGTTTTCCCATCCCCGGAAGAGGTCGTTGACATCAACGGAGTTCGGTTGCTGACCTTTGTCGATGAGGAGCAGCCGGATTATAATGCGCGTCGATCTGATCTCGATATTGCCCGTATGCACGAGGCTCGGGCGGGTTATGATGGGCAGTTGGTCTCACTGCAGCACTATCCCCTGCTGCCTCCGAACGCAAGCGAGAGTCCCTATGGATATACAAACAACGCGGATATCTGGACTGCGTTTGAGAACAATCATTTTACCCTTGCGCTAAGCGGCCATTGGCATACGGGAGATGATCTGGTCGCTCGCAAAGCAGGCAGGGCGATTGTTGCGCCGGCGCTTTGCGAGCATCCTTTTACTTTTCTGGAAATAAATATGGACGGCGACGATATTAAGACCATCAGACACGAGCTTGCAATGCCGCGCGAGCTTGAACTGGTGGACTATCATGTTCATACTCCGTTCGCCTACTGCTCTCAGAATATGGAGGTTCCGATTACTCTGGCTTTGGCCGACGAGTTTGGCCTGGCGCAGTTGGCGTTTACGGAACACTCCGGGCAGCTATATTTCGAACGCAATACCTATTGGAAGGCCGGCTTTCTCGATGACGGCATAAACAGTCCGGAAGGGGCTGATGACAGGATGGGTGGTTATCTGGAGCTGGCGAAAGCGAACTGCCCGCCTGCAATTTTGGGACTTGAAATAGACTGCGATAACTCCGGCAACCCGGTTATTCGTCGCGATGCCTGGGATGCGACCGAGGTCAAATTAGGCTCTATCCACTGGCTCAAGGAGCTTAAAAAGCCGGATGACGAGATCGATTTGCAGGCTGCGGCAGACGAGATGCTGGGCAGATTATCCAAATTCGCAGCCAGCGGGATCGATGTGCTGGCGCATCCGCTCAGAATATTCCGCAAGTGGCCGGACGATGAATTGCCTGCGAACTTGATTCCGGGGATAATTGATCTGTTGAAGAAAAATGGCGTGGCTGCGGAGATCAACTTTCATGGCCAGATAACGACGCCGATGTTTATGAACACGTGTCTGAACGCGGGCGTCAAAGTGGTGTTCGGCAGCGATTCGCACCACTATCGCGAAATTGGTGATTTTTACCCGCACCTTAACCTGATTCGAGATTGCGGGTTGACCTGTTCAGACCTGCCCGACATACTTGCCGACCTCAGGAACGGAGAACGCTGATGCAAACAACCAGACTAGGACGAACCAATCTGACCGTCACCCGCACAGGCTTTGGCGCGCTTCCCATACAAAGATGCGACATCGAGGAGTCCGCGCGGATACTTCGCGCCGCCTATGACAGCGGAATCACATTCTTCGATACGGCAAGAGGTTACTCCGACAGCGAAACCAAAATAGGATATGCGCTGTCTGACGTGCGCTCATCGATCATCATCGCGACCAAGTCCGGGGCCAGAAATCGTGCGGGAGTGTTAGCCGATCTGGAAAAGAGCCTCTCTGAACTGCGCACCGACTATGTCGATCTGATTCAGCTTCATAACCCATCGGATATTCAGAACCCGGACGATCCCGAGTCGGCCTACGCCGGAATTGTTGAGGCCAAAGACAAGGGGATGACCCGGTTCATCGGCATTACCAATCATGCGCGTGACAAAGCTATCGCCGCTATCGAATCCGGCCTTTACGATACCCTGCAGTACCCTTTGTGCCATATCTCATCGCCGGAGGATCTGGCGTTAATCGATCTGTGCAGGGCTGCGGATATAGGCGTGATCGCGATGAAACCGCTCTCCGGCGGCCTCATAACAAAGCTTGCTCCTGCATTTGCCTATCTCAGGCAATATGAAAACGTAATCCCGATCTGGGGAATTCAGAAGATGAGTGAGCTGGAAGAACTGGTCGAGATGGATGCAAACCCGCCATCTCTGGATGAGGCTATGTGGTCGGTTATCGAAAATGACCGATGCGAACTGGCGGGAGATTTCTGCAGGGGATGCGGATATTGCCTGCCCTGCCCGCAACAAATCCCGATAAATATGGCCGCGAGGATGACCCTATTGCTCAAACGCGCTCCGTGGCAGGGATTTATGACCGATGACTGGTATGAAAAAATGCACCGCATAGACAACTGCACCGAGTGTGGCGACTGTCGCGCACGCTGTCCGTATGGTCTAAATCCGCCGGAGATACTGGCAAAAGCCCTGCAGGAGTATGATGAATTTTACAGACAACATGCCGGACGTTAGGGATTAAAACCGATATTGACAGGTCTTGCGGGTCTCGGCGATTGATTTCCATTTGACACAACTGGCGCTGAACGAGATAATACTGCGGGAGTATTGTTGCTCAAAGGAGTGTACAGGCATTGGCAATACCGGTAGTAAACCCCAAGGCGCAGAACCTGGCATTGAAGGACGAGTTAGCGCGCGCAGTTCAGGACGTGCTCGCCTCCGGCTCTTTCGTGCTCGGCCCGAATGGCGCGCTCCTTGAGTCTGAAATAGCGGAAATCTGCGGGTCGAATTATGGGATTGCCGTAAACTCCGGCACCGATGCGCTGATTATCGCGCTTGCGGCAGCGGGGATCGGCCCGGGAGATGAGGTCATCACCACCCCGTTCACATTCGTCGCCACAACGGAGGCCATTATAATCGTCGGGGCCAAACCGGTCTACGCCGATATAAACCCATCGGATTTTAACCTCGACCCCGCCCATGTCGAGAGCAAAATAACCTCCAGAACCAAGGCAATCCTGCCGGTTCATCTCTATGGTCAATGCGCAGATACCAAAGCGTTTTCTCAGATATCCGAAAAACATAATCTGAAGGTGGTCTACGACGGGGCGCAGGCGATAGGAGCGGAATCGCATGGAAAAGGCATTGGTGCATTTGGCGACGCTACCACGCTCAGTTTCTATCCGACCAAAAACCTCGGCGGCTGCGGTGACGGCGGGATGGTTCTGGCCAACTGTGAAAATATCTGCAATCGAGTCAGGTCGCTGCGATTTCACGGTCAGGGAAATATCACCGGGGACTCCACCTACACCTATGAACACGTCGGCTTCTGTTCGCGCCTTGATGAGTTCCAGGCGGCGGTGCTGAGGGTGAAACTCAATTACATCCGCAAGTGGAACGAGACACGCCAAGCCATAGCAAAACGCTATATCGAGTCTCTGGCCGGGCTGCCTCTACAGTTACCCGTGCCCAAACCCGAAAATTACCACATATACCATCAGTTTTCTATCCGGTTCAAAAAGCGCGATGAACTTGCAGCGAAGCTGGCCAAGCGCGGCGTCGGCTCCAAGGTGTTCTATCCGAATCCGCTGCACCTGGAATATGCCTATCTGCCGCTGGGCTATAAGCGCGGAGATTTCCCGGAAGCGGAAAAGGCTGCAGCGGAAGTGCTGTGCCTGCCGATGTTCCCTGAGCTATCCGACGAGGATATCGACACCGTGATCGCCACTGTGAGGGAGTCGGCGCAGGAACTGGTTTAACAAGCACGTGCGTATCAATCATGAGGTATGTCTGATATGAAGGCTATGATTCTGGCCGCCGGAGTAGGCTCCCGGCTCGACCCGCTTACTAGAAATGTCCCCAAACCGATGGTTCCGGTTGTCAATAAGCCCGTTATGGAACACATCGTCGAGGTTCTCGCCCGCAATGGTTTCAAAGATATAATGGTCAACCTGCACTATCTTGGCGACCAGATTCAAAACTACTTCGGCGATGGCAAAAAATGGGGAGTCAAGATTCATTACTCCCCTGAGGAGAGGCTTTGGGGAGATGCGGGGAGCGTCAAACGCTGCGAAGATTTTTTTGACGATGAAGCGTTCCTTGTGGTCGGCGGGGATGATCTGGCCGATATGGACCTCAAGCGACTGGTGCGGTTCCATCAGGATAAAAAGGCGATGGCGACGATCAGCCTCTCGCTGGTCGATGACCCTTCGGAGTATGGTATCGCCCTGCTCAATGAGCGCGGCAAAATCACCCGGTTTCTGGAAAAGCCGAAAGGGGAGGTTATATTCAGCAACTCGGCCAATACCGGTGTGTACGTCTTCAACCGTGACGTGCTGGATTTGATCCCCAAAGGCACTCCTTATGGCTTTGGGCACAACCTGTTCCCGATGCTGCTCGAACAACGCGCCAGATTCTTCGGCTATCTCACCTCCAGCTACTGGAAGGATGTGGGCAACCTCAAGCAGTATCAGGAGGCGCACCAGGACGCGCTCAATGGTCGATGCGATTTCACAATCCCTGTCCCCGAAAAGCGCAAATATGTCTGGATGGGAGAAAACGTCGAGATCGATCCAAGCGCTGAAATAGGCTACCCGGTGGTCATCGGCAACAACTGCCGGATCGAAAAGGGAGCGAAGCTGCTGGAATACAGCGTGCTTGCAGATAACTGCGTGCTGGAAATAGGCTCTGTGGTCAAGCAGAGCATCCTGTGGGAAGGCGCATGCGTTATGCGAAACACCATACTGGAAAGATGCGTGGTGGGCGATCACTGCAGCGTAAAATCCAGCGCGGCGGTATTCGATGGAGTGATAGTAGACCCTGTGCGCCGCAACAACGGCTGAGCACAGGTAACAGATCACGAATGATGAGGTCTAGAGGTTAGAAGTTAGAGGTTAGAAGAGTTATTGAGAGGGTTATGCGTAGCCTCCAATTTGTGTCATTCCGAGGCAAATGCCGAGGAATCTGCTTTTTCCCTTCTATTTTCCGGGTTTCGCTTCTTTCGAGCTTTCGCGATTACGGTTTAGAGGTTAGAGGTTGGGAATGGGGTGGCGATACGGGCTCGAACTTCGGACATCTGACCTCGGACATCGAAAAAAGCAGATTTCTCACTTCGTTCGAAATGACATAGTATGTGTGGCTGGGTACAGAGGCCGGCCACTACAACCACTCACGAAGAGTGAGTTGTTAAAAGCACAGGGCCATAATATTCTTCCGATTGCTGTCTAGTAGCGATAGTGCTCCGGCTTGAACGGGCCGTCCTTGGGCACGCCTACATAGTCGGACTGCTGCTGTGTCATCACCGTCAGCTTTGCTCCGAGCTTGCTCAGATGCAGCCTCGCCACCTCCTCATCGAGCTTCTTATCCAGCACATAGACGCCGATCTCATAGTCGTTGCTCCACAAATCCATCTGTGCAAGAGTCTGGTTGGTGAACGAGTTGGACATGACAAAGCTTGGATGGCCGGTCGCACAGCCGAGGTTTATCAATCGACCCTCAGCCAGCAGATAGATCGTGTGCCCGTCCGGGAAAGTAAACGCATCGACCTGAGGCTTAATATTCGTATGCTTGATTCCGGGCCACTCTTTTAGCTTATCGACTTCGATTTCGTTGTCGAAGTGGCCGATGTTGCAGACGATAGCCTGATCTTTCATTTTGGACATGTGTTCGGCGGTGATGACGTTGCAATTGCCTGTCGCTGTGACGAAGATTTCGGCATGCGGCAGCGCATCCTCGACGGTTGTTACACTGTAGCCTGCCATACACGCCTGCAATGCGCATATCGGGTCGATCTCAGTAACCCACACGCGGGCGCGCTGACCGGCAAGCGATTCCGCAGATCCTTTGCCCACATCGCCGAACCCGCATACAAGAGCAATTTTGCCGGAGATCATCACATCGGTGGCGCGCTTGATTCCATCCACCAGCGATTCGCGACAACCGTAGATATTGTCGAACTTGCTCTTGGTAACCGAGTCATTTACGTTGATCGCCGGAAACAGTAGTTCCCCTTTTTCGAGCATTTGATAGAGCCTGTTGACACCGGTGGTCGTCTCCTCGGAAACTCCGCGCAGGTTTTTGACTACCCGGTGGAAAAACGTCGGGTCGTCGGCTATGGATTTGCGGATCACGCCATTAAGAAGCGCCAGTTCTTTGTTGTCGGTAGGCTCATCGAGGATCGACGGCTCGTCTTCCGCGCGATATCCCCTGTGAATCATCAGGGTGGCGTCTCCGCCGTCATCTACGATCAGAGTCGGCCCTTCCCCGTCCGGCCAGGTCATCGCTTTTTTGGTAAACTCCCAATATTCTTCGAGGGTCTCCCCTTTGTATGCGAAAACCGGGATTGCTCGATCGGCTATCGCCGCGGCGGCATGATCCTGAGTGGAAAATATATTACAACTCGCCCATCGGACATCCGCGCCGAGTTCGACGAGGGTCTCGATCAGCACCGCGGTCTGAATGGTCATATGCAGCGAGCCGACGATCCGCGCCCCTGTCAGCGGCTTTGCTGGGCCGTATTTCTCCCTGGTCGCAATAAGCCCCGGCATTTCCTTTTCGGCTATTTCGATCTCCTTGCGGCCAAAATCCGCCAGGTTTATATCTTTGACGCAATAATCAGTAAGGGTCATACTCACCGAATTTTCTCCCTGTGTATATTGATGCAAATGAACGAATGGCAACTGCAATTGCCGGTATATACTATACAACAACGCTGGAGTATTGCCAATGACGCTGTCGGCTGTGACTCAATTATGGAGCAACCACCTCGATCTTCCCCAGCTTATACCTGCGGTGTCCATCGTCATCTTTTAGGGGCAGTGCAATGACAGGGGTTCCGTCGCGTTTGCCGACGGAGACATACACATCATAAACGCCAGATTTGATAGTCGGAGCGATCAAGCCCGCTCTGAACTCGCTTTCGTGCTTCTTTACCGGAGCTTTGCCCGGAGCGGCCACTTCCAGGCTGCGCATATCGAAGCTGTCATCGCACAGCGCCGACACAATGCCGCCTTTGTCGTCCTTGAGCGTGATAGTCATAAACCCGCCCGGATAACACACGGCAACCCCTGCGTTAGCCCAGCTCGACGAGACCTTAAACCACTCCCCGACCTTGATCTTTTCCGGCCAGCTTATCTCACGCAACTGCAGCCTGTAGCCGAGGCGCAAATTGATTCGATCGATAAGCTCTCGGTTTTCCTCTAGTTCTATGCGCGGCCACCAGTGAATCGACAGGTAGCTGGCGTGATAATCCTCGACCGCCTTCAATAGCAGCGACCCATTTCCCCAGTTACCCCGGCTCTTGGACCCGCCATAGTGCTCGTGTTCCAGAATCACCGGCAGAGTCGGCCAGAACTCCTGCGCCATTTCCGAGTGATACCAATGATTGGGGGGAGGCTGCACGAGAATGCTGTCATCGTGAATCGTGACCCCTTTCGATAGAGCGTAATCCGTGAGCGGGAATCGCCTGCCGGGTTTATCGTGACCGACTATGTCATCGGAAATCGCAAGCAGGGTTTTTTTGAAGTGTTTAGTGTGCAAATCGATGTGTTTTCTGATGATCTTATCAGCTTTGTCGTCGGGAACCTGGCTGGTCATCATGGTATGTCCCTCTCCCCAGAGGCCGTAGCTGCCGATATGCACATAAGAAACGTTTGGGTCGCCGTCATATCTCTGCGCAAGCGTTTTTATGAGGTTTTCCAACTTATTGAGAAATATCCGATCGCCGAAGTCCGGGTCCCAGCACCACGCCGTGTCGGATTTCGGGGCCGGGCCTTTTCCGAACTCATAGTATGTCCCCTTTGCTCCGGCATTTTTGACCCATTCCGGGGCGCCGAATGCGGTCCAGTTCTCCGATGCAGTGATGTTAAGCCCTATGCGCTTGCCCTTATCGACCCACCTCTGAGTGACGGTATCGAGGAGCGGCCAGTTGAATTTGCCTTCCTCCGGCTCGATCATCGACCAGGGAATCCGCATGAACACGGTCGACACGCCCGGAAAATCGTCCACGGTGTCTGATGCTTCGAGCTGCGAACCATAGTTGGTCGGCACATTCGAATAGAAATATAACACCCATCCCATATCCGGGTTAACGAGAGCGACGCCCGTATCGACCGGCTTGACTGTAAGCGTCGATTGCGCGGATGCGACAGAAGTCATCAAGGCCAGTGCCGCAGCGATTATTGCAGTATTCATATTACTCCTCAACACATCGAAGTCAGATGCAAATTTAGTAATGACTATATCATGTTGGGCCAAAGTTATCCATACAGCGATTCGTTGACACTGCCGCAGGCTGATGTTATACTGCCTCCGGATGATTATTCTTCACTGAACGGAGACCATCATGCTCAACGGGATCGCGCAAGCCGGGGACGGCACACCTCCGGATGACCGGCAGAGTATACTGGTTGCTTTATCGAATTTATCCAAACTTCTGGGAGCCACCGAAGCCGACACCACTTTTACGACAGTGGCAGAAACTGCCGCCACCCTGCTTAGGGTAGAAAGACTGGTTATTTTTCTAAAGCGGGATGGCGAGGCGGTATCCGTTGTCGGCACATCGGGAGCGGTCGACGATGCGTCCTTTGCATTGGGAGCGCGACAGGCAGCCGAGGAAGCTCTGATGGAAACCGGCCCTGTTATGCTCACAAATGTCGCCGCCGAAAAGAGCGTTGCCGCGCGTGCGTTTGCCAGATCAGGGGTTGCCTCGGCGCTGTGCGTGCCACTGCGGGTTGGGCGGGCAAATGTCGGTGCGATTGTCGCTGCGTCGGACACGTTGCGCACGTTTTCTTCGTCCGATGTCGAGCTTCTGCATACGGTAGCCAGCCAGACCGCGTTGAAAGCCTGGCGGGACGCGCCTGAATCCCAAACTCAGGATAAGGCCGAACTGATCAGGCTGGCGCAAAGAAAGATTCAGGAACTCTCACTTATCAATCAGGTCAGCGGAGCGGTAAGCTCTACTTTAGACCTCGACAGGCTACTCGATATCGCGCTCGAACAAAGTATGCTGGCGGTGGAAGCGGATACGGGTTCGTTGATGCTGGTACACGAAGAGACGGGCAGGCTCGAAATAGCCGCTGCCCGCGGATTGTCACAAAGGACGGTTCAAAATACTTCTCAGCAGATAGGAACCAGCGTGGCCGGCTGGGTCGCCTTGCACGGCGAAAGCGTGCTCGTATCCAATGCGCATACAGACTCGCGATTCAGCATGCCGTTTTATCGAGACGATATCACCTCAGCCGCATCGGTCCCCCTCAAGACCAAGACCGAGGTCATAGGGGTGCTCAACGTAAACACTACTCGGCCAGACCACATGTTCGACGAACGTGACCTTGCGCTGCTGGGAACGGTGGCAAATGAGCTTGCATCCGCAATCGAAAACGCCCGCCTTTATGCGCGTGTAAATCGACGCACAAAACAACTCGACAGTCTCCTTAGCGTATCCAAGACAGTCACCTCCACCCTCAATATCGACGAACTGATGAGGCGGCTGACAGACGAGGTGACGAAACTGTTTGCGCTGGATGCGTGCGTACTGATTTTGCTCGATGATCTCAGCGGCAGGCTCAGGCTGGGCTATGGAGCGGGCATCAAGACTCGACGGCGCTATGCCTATTATGATCTCGCTTCCCCTCTGGCCGCACAGGTTGTCAAGACACGCAGCAGGCTGGTGATTAAGGACATTCGAAACCCCGGCAAATATGTCACGGAGATTTCTGAACGCGAGGGTTTGCGCTCGGCTGTCTGCGTGCCGTTTAAGAATGCGGGCAAGCTGGTGGGAATAGCCGTGGGATTCACCAGGGATGTCAGGGTTTTCAGAAAGTCACAGCGGGAGATAATGGGGCCGCTCGGCGAATTGGCAGGCGTTGCGATTCACAATGCCAGGGTCTACCGGCAGAAATATAAAATGGCTGAGATCTTGACCCAGCGACTGATGCCTTCCACAATTCCGGGCATTGAGGGGCTCGATATCGGCCACAAATTTATGCCTGTGCACGAGGTGGGCGGAGATTATTATGACTTTTTGAAAGTAGGGCCGGACGAGGTCGGGATAGTGATGGCGGATGTATGCGGTCACGACGTCGAGGCTGCGGAATACACCAGTATGGGCAAACACGTAATTCGCGCCTATGCCAGAGAACACTCCTCCCCTGCCAGAGTGCTGGGCAATACAAACGATCTGATTTGCGAAGACACCAGCGCAGAGGTGTTTATCAGCGCGTTTTACGGAGTAATCGACCTGAAAAACAGGAAGCTGCGCTATGCTAACGCCGGTTGCGAAAGGCCGATCGTATATAGACCCGGCGAAGCAAAAGCCTCGCGCCTCGAATCAGACGGGATGCTGCTGGGAATACAGGCTCAAACCAGCTTTGGAGAGCGTGAAATCGACCTGAAAACAGGGGATATAATCACGTTATTTACCGATGGATTGACCGAGGCAGGGGTCGATAAGGATCGTTTCGGAGATGACAGGGTCGTATCGGCAATCGCCGAAAGCGCGCGCTTCAGCGCCCAGGAAATCGCGGACTCCATTTCCTATTCCCTTTCTGATTTTGTGCGTGGCCAGATGGCTGATGATGTGGCGATAGTGGTCATAAAAATCGTCTGATGAGCTTCTTTTTGGTTGATCCTGGCCGGCTTGTCTACAGTAGCAACAAAATCCAGCCAATAATCTTGTATACTACAGGAAGTACGCACGCCTGAAGAGCAGGAGATTTTGAAGTTGAAGCAAGGCCACGTCGTCGAGTTGGACGCACCCAGCGCTCCCGAGTACGTAAGCATAGTGCGTCGTGCCGTCGAAGGCATCGCCCGGCGAATGGAATTCGATGAGGTTCAGATTGAGGACCTCAAACTAGCCGTCGGGGAGGCCTGCACGAACGCTGTCCGCCACGGATGCCCCGGGGACGACCTTCAACATATCGCCGTGCGCTGCACAGTGCAGGACGGCGGCCTAAGTGTGGAAATACGCAACGACATTCGGGACTGCCATATCCCCAGAGTCCCCGATCAACCCGATATCACCCGCGAAGGCGGATTCGGACTCTATCTCATCCGCAAACTTATGGATGAGGTGGATATCGTATGGGAGCCGGAGACCGCTGTAGTAAAGATGTTTAAGCGTCTAAGCCCGTCTGCCATGTAGACTACGCCTCTGCCAGGCTCACCTTTGCACGCGCCATGATCGCCTCCTCGTCCAGCGCATAGAGGGCATTCATAAACTCCGCCGCAAAAGTCCCGGGACGTTCCCCTGAGATATGCGCAGCAAGCTCACCTGCAATTCCAAACGCAGTCAGCCCTCCCACAGCGGCCGTAAGCGGATCGGGCTGCACCGAAGCAAACGCCGCCACCACCACATCGCACATACACCCCGTGCCGACCACCCTGCTCAACATTACATCCCCATTGGCGATTGTTGCCGTTCGTCTGCCATCGCTGATAATGTCGACCGGCCCGGTAATCGCGACCGTGCATCCGTAGACAGAGGCGAATTGTTGAGCGATCTCATCGGCATTTGCCGATGCCGAGATCGACTCCACGCCGCGCACCTCGGAAGCGACCCCTGCAAGGGACGCCACCTCTCCTAAATTGCCGCGCACTAAAGAGATATCAAGGGACTGCAGCAGACGTTTGCTGGATTCGATTCGCAGCTTTGTAGTCCCCGCCCCGACGGGATCGAGTATCACGGGAATGCCAAGCTCATTTGCACGCTTTCCGGCAAGCTCCATAGCATCCACCCAAACCGGCTCCAAAGTGCCGATGTTAAGCACGAGAGCGCCGGCGACAACGACCAGCTCCTCGACCTCCTCGTCCGCATGCGCCATAATCGGCAGCGCGCCAATGCAAAGGGTGGCGTTGGCGGTTACGTTCATAACGACGTAGTTGGTTATGCTGTGAACGAGGGGCCGCCTTTCGCGGATAGCGGTAAGGTCATTTGCGATTGTCCGAATGATACTCATAATCTCTCCCTGCCTGGTTGGTATTACATGATAACCAATCAAGGCAGGGATGAGAAGCCCGTTTTTGAGATGCGCACCGATAACCGGGGCTTATTTTGAGTAAACGACTCCTAAAACCCCATGATGTTGCCTTCTTTTTTCTCGCGTGGCACGTCGAATGGTTTTTCCATATCGTAGTTGGAGACCAGTTTAGTGAGCCTGGCATCGGCGCTGTCGGCGGCTTTGTCTATGTCACCCTGAATCGACGGGTCGCCTTTCATTTTTTGCAGCGCAGCCAGCAGCTTGGACATATCCGACGGGTCCATTATGTTGACCGCATTGAAACCCGCCGCGATTTGGCCTATGGCTTTTGTTTCAAGGTAGATGACGGTTCGATAATCCCCTGAGAACTCCCGACACTCCGCCGGAGCGGGTTTTTTATCGAAGAATTTCAGGGTCTGAAGCCAGTTTTTATACTGCCTGTTAAGCTCTTTTTTGGAGTCAGCCAACGGATCCTGAGCCTCTTTGCCGTCAGGGTCCATCGCCAGGTTAATCATACTCATCAATCCGCCCGCAGCCGAACCCAGCATAAGGGCCGCCCCGGTGTCTTTGAGCAGCATCTGGCGGTGCTCTTCCACCTTTTTGACGTAATCGAGATATTCGACCATCTCCCTGGTAGGCTTAGGCTTTGGCGCAGCTTCTGGAGTCTTTTCGGGTGGCGGCTCTTCGCCGGGAGGCGCGGTTACAATGCCGCTGTCAGCGGGTTGGGCAGGAGGCGCAGAGGTGATATTTCTGTCCTCGCGTTCGACTCCCGCAGGCGCGGAGGTTGGGTTCCTGCCCCCGGCCATCACCAGAAACAGCGCGATCAACCCCACCACGGCCAGCCCAATGATAACGTAGATCAGCGGATTGCGCTTCTTCTCTTCGGGCTGGGGTGTTTTTTCGAATTCATTTACAAGCCCGCACTTGGGACACTGCCTTGTCCCCGGCGGCAGATCCAATCCACACCTGGCACACTTCATGGCTATTCTCCTCGCACGCGATACATTTTGGCCAGCGCAACTCCGATGCGCAACGGAAACATTCGGCCCCGTGCCTGTATTCAGCGCGGGGCCGATATTTACCTCTGTCTTTTAATACGGGATCAGGAACTCCTCACTTCCGGCCAATGCTTCAATATCAAATCGGCGCTCTTCCGCACGCCTTCGACCTGGTCCTCGCTGCCCTCATATTCGATGGAGACAGCCCGGTCATAGCCGGCGCGCTTCAGCAGATCAAGCAGGTATTTGTAGTTCATGCCGGTAGCCTCGCCATCCGGGTCAAAACCTCTGGCTTTGGCGTGAACGTGGTAGGTATATGCCGCCAGCTTCGCGCTTTCAACGTTGCGGGTTTCCGCAGGCCAGTTGCCGAAGTCCAGACACGCCCCAACCCATTCCGGATCAGTGCCCTTGATAACTCGCAGTATTCTGTCGGCGGTCCTGCTCACTCCGCCGTGGTTTTCGATGGTGATTTTGACGTTGAGTTCTTTGGCAATCGGCAGAATCTGGTTGAACGCGTCAATGCAGCGCTCCACGCCAACAGTATCGTCCTTGGCATCGTCGCCGGTGCTGCCAAGATTGATTCGAACAACCGGCGCGCCGAGGTAGGCGGCGGCCTTCAGTTGCATTATGTCCTCAGCGATCTGCTTATTTCGAGCGGCATCGTCCAAAGTAGCGACATTGCCCTCGATAATGAAGCCGGTTATGGTCATTCCGGCGTCTTTGCAGGCCTTCTTGATACTGTCCAGATAGGGCTTATCATAGGACTTCATCCAGATGGAGTTGTAGCACACGCCGGGTATGCCCATATCTTTGAGCATCTTGGGCACTGTCAGATAATCGATCTTGCCCGACCCGAACAAATCGCGCAGGCTGTAGGTATCACAAGAAAGAATAGGCACCTTTTTCGCCTCCCCCGCATAAGCCGCCGAGCACAATACGCTCAGCGCAAGAATGATAACGATAGCAGTTCTCATAATAACTCCCTTCAATAATTATCCCGTATGGGACAGAGATGTATCTAAAGCTGACGCGCTCGGTAGACTCCGGTGCGCGCAGTAATATACAGCGTTTTGCCGTCTTTATCTCCAAAGGCCAGATTGGCAGGGACCTCCGGGATGGGAATGGTATAGAGATGTTTACCCAATGGATCAAAAACCCATATCCCGGCAGGGCCGGAGGAATACAAATTGCCGTCCTGCCCGATCTTCATACCATCCGGGACTCCCGTTTTCGGGAACGTGAATATAACCTCTCCCCCTGAAATCGACCCGTCTTTTGCGACATCAAAGAGCCTGATATGACGGCGGTTGGAGGAGTCGGCTATGTATAGCTTCTTTTCATCTGCGGACAGGCACAGTCCGTTTGGCATATCGAAGTCTTTGGTGAGCATCACCAGTCTGCCATCCGGCTTGATGAGAAAGACTCCCTTAAAATCGAGTTCTCTGTCCTCTTCTTTGACTCCGTAGGATGGATCGGTGAAGTAAATGCTCCCATCCGATCTGACTATAATATCGTTCGGGCTGTTCAGCCGCTTACCTTCATAAGACTCGGCCAATACCGTGATCTTGCCGTCCTTTTCGGTGCGGGTGACTCTGTGGTGACCGTAGTCACAAGCGATAAGCCTGCCCTGCATATCAAAAGTGAGGCCGTTTGACGGGCCTGCCGGGTCTCGGAAGACCTTGCGCGTGGCGGCTGCATCCGCGTTGGATATCTCCCATATTTTGTTATCGTTGCAGTCGCTGAAAAGCAGGGTACCCCAGGGAGTCCACATCGGCCCCTCGGTAAATTTGTATGTGCCCGGAAGTTTCGTCACGCTCCACTTCGGCTCCTGCGCCGACCCATTTGTTGCGGCCATCAGAACCATCACCGCCATCATAATAAACCACAAGCATTCCCTCATATCGACCTCCCGCGGGTTTTACGCCTCCTCGATTCTGCGCAAAGTGGGCAGATATTTCATTTTTCTGCCGGTCACCAGCGCCTGATAGCCCAGCATGGTGCATATCGAATGCTGATAGCCGACTTCAAACGGCGCGTTGGTCTTCTGCCGACTTCTCACGCAC
>JAAYKE010000103.1 GCA_012522575.1 Armatimonadota bacterium
AAAGGGCGAAAGATGCGAAATGCAGAAAAGGGAAGGGAAAAAGCAGATTCCTCGGCTGTTGCCTCGGAATGACAAAAATTGGAGGCTACGAAAAACCCTCTCAATAACCCTTCTAACTTCTAACCTCCAACTTCTAACCTCTAAATTGACTATGGCTTTTACTGCTGGTACACTTTTGGCATGAACGGAAAACAGCGAGTCATTGCGGCTATGGAGCGGCGGCCTGTTGATCGGGTTCCGCTGTTCCCGGTGGTTACCGACTACACGGGTTGTAGAGTTATCCATCGCAAAATGATCGATATGGCCATAAATCCGCTGCTGAGATTTGAAGCGATACCGGCGATGGTCGAGCGTTTTGGGTTTGATGGCATAGAGGTCGGGCTTGGCCCGGAACGAGGCTGGCAGGCGCACAGGCAAGTTGTCGAAGTTGACGGCGAAAAGCTCCTTGCTTACTCCGATGGGACGCCGTATGCAAGATTGCAGGAAAATGATCAGGCTGTCCCGATTTCGTGCGATCCGCCGATAAAAAACAAGCGGGACCTGGATAAAATAGGGATCACCACGGCTGAGCAATACGAGCAGCGCGGCTGTCTGGAACCTCTGCGTGATTTAATTCGTCGCATAGGTGATGAGGTT
This sequence comes from Armatimonadota bacterium, assembly GCA_012522575.1. Taxonomy (GTDB): domain Bacteria; phylum Armatimonadota; class UBA5829; order UBA5829; family UBA5829; genus DTKD01. Next base: position 637 of record JAAYKE010000103.1, read on the forward strand.
TTTCTGGCAGGGGTAGCTGCCGGACAGACAATGAACGCGCTGGTGGCATGGCGCGGGTCGGATCAGGCTATGCTGGATTTGATAGACGACCCCGAGTTTGTCTTTGCCGCAATGGAGCGCGCGACGGATATTTCAATTGAGACAGGCAAGGCTGCCATAGCGGCAGGGGTGCACGGCATTTATATCGGTGATGCGTGGGCATCGGCGAGCATACTGTCACCGGGACACTACGAACGCTTCTGCCAGCCGTTTCATGCAAAAGCGGCGGCGGCATTCCATGAGCTTGGAGTAAAAGTATATCTCCATATTTGCGGCAACTCCGCTCCCATTCTGGAGATGATGGCCGATACGGGAGTCGATGCTGTCGAGCCGCTCGATGGGATGGATATCTGCGGGCTTGTGGATGCGAAAAGGCGCGTTGGTCATAGTGTCTGCCTCAAGGGCGGAATCTGCACAAATACTCTGCTGCGCGATTCTGCAGATGATGTATATAAGTTGTGTGCGGATGCAATCGAACACTGCGGCCCGACAGGGTATATTTTGGGCAGCGGAGACGATATTCCAAGGGATACGCCGTTCGAAAACATCGACGCAATGAGAAAAGCTGCACGCGATGCGGCAAAATACATTTAGCTACGGATTGACAGACAACGAACTACAGGATAAAGTATAGTTGGCAGGTTAGATCGGAGCACAGCTAGATCCGTGAGACTGGAAGAGTTCAGAAACCTGGTTAAGCGTGAATTTGGAGAGAATCTCCGGCACGCCACCCCCGGCAACGTCAGAGATTTCCTTGATCGCATAGAAAACGAGGTGCTCTCCGAAAAGGTCAGTCATCGCATAGTCCTCAACGAGCCATGCACTTCCTATGAGGAGATAATTAAGGACTTCTTTTCGCAAATGCTGGAGTTGCCCCCTGAGGAAGCCGTGGTTGGCTTATGGGCGCTGGCGCTGGATTTGGCGTTCGCATCCATAGAGTCGCAGTATACAGACCGCTTCGCGTCATTGTTCAAAGATATGGAATAATACTAGCAGTCTTATATACTCTGGCGGCTTAGTGCGTGCTGTTGTATAATGACATCCCTACCTACTCGTTTTGAGGTCGCCTACCTGAATGGACAGCACCGAACGTCTTGACGATAAAAGCGCCGATTCTGAGAGCGAAAACGTTATTACTACTTCCGAAGGCAAGAAGCACTTCGCCAGAAACACCGCTTCCAGCATAGTCTTCTTCGCGTTCAATGCCGTCACCTCGCTTTTGATGGTTCCGTATCTCATCCATCGCATCGGCATAGAAAACTACGGCATGGTCGCGCTGGCCAACTCGTTTATCTCGAGGACGCAGGTGTTTACGATCGTCAGCGTGGGCACGGTGACCCGATTTGTGATGTTGTATGCGGCCAGGGGAGAAAACGAGACAGCCAGAAGATATTTCAGCACGCAGTTTACTGCGATAGTTGCAATGTGCGCGATAATCCTGCCGGTGGCGGGAGTGCTCTCATATCTCACTCCCAAGTTCGTAAAGATTCCGCCAGGTCAGACTCTCAATACTCAGTGGCTGTTCTTTTTGTGCTATCTGGCGTTTATTCCGACCCTGTTTGTCTCTCCGCTGCAGGTTGCTCAATTCATAAAACAGCGTTTTGATATCCGCAATATGCTGGACATATTGAACCAGGTCTTCAGGTATGGAACGTGGATTGTCATGTTTGCCGTGATGACACCGGCGATGTGGCACGTGGGGTTGGGATATGTTGCGGGGTCTACAGTGGTGGTTTTTGCCACCTGGTTGGTTTTTATCAAGCTAACTCCGCACCTGCGGCCAAAGCTCGGCGTTTTCGACAAGGTCAAATTCTTCGAGATGATCCGAATGGGCGGGTGGGTTACGGTCAATCAGGTCGGTTCAATGCTGTATCTGAGCGTGGACGCGATTGTGATTAACAGGTTGATGAACCCTGCCAGCGTCGGCAAATATGGGACTATTCTGGGACTATTTGTTATGCTCAGAACGATGAGCGGGTTGATGTCCGGGATGATGATGCCGATCACGATCTCATATTACGCCAGAAACGACTGGGCCGGGCTGATTCGTAACTCGGCAAAGGCTGTTAAGTTTATGTCGCTGGGTATGTCGGTGCCAATCGGCCTGGCGTGCGGGTTCATTGTGCCGTTCATAGTGTGGTGGCTGGGACCTGAGTTCACCAGTTTGCGGTTGGTCGCGTGGCTGCTTTTGGCTCCGCAGGTTTGGAACTCGTCAATGGAGCCGCTTTTTGCGATCAACAACGCCGCAAACAAGGTGGCGATTCCGGGAGTTGTGGCGGTGCTTGGCGGGCTTATAAAGTTGAGCTTAGCCATAGTTCTGGTAAAATATACCTCACTTGGGCTGGTCGGGGTAGCGCTGGCAAATCTCATCGCATTCGGATTGAAAAACATTGTCTTTACGCCGATTTACGCGGCGCACATACTCAAAAGCTCCAGCTTGCCGTTCTATCGAGCGACAATACCATCGGTGTTCATATTTGCGCTGGTAGCAGGGGTGTCGTGGTGGGTGACGCAGGTCATCAGCCTGAATACATTCCCAAAAATCGCCGGAGTCGGACTGGGGCTTTTGGCGATATTCGCTTTGTTTGTATATCGCTTTGCTATGAATAATGATGACAGGCGATTTCTGGCGCAGGTTGCGCCCTGGAAGAAGAAAGGGGCGCAGGCGAGTTGAAGACGGCTCAAAATCTGAATAACGCAAAGGCCGCCCTGCTTGGATTTCATGGCTTTCGAAGCACTGGAGATGATGCTCTTGCTTCGGCTATTGGCTGGTGGTTGTTCGAAAATTGCGGGCTAAACAAATACGTGATCCCCGCTGAGCCGCACGATTTGCCGGTACTCCCTAAGCCTCTGAAGGTCTCTACTCCTCTGCCGTGGTTGAAGCGAGGGCGGTTTCGAAGAGACTGGCGCTGGCATTTTGCGGTTAAAAGCAGTGAGATAGTGTTGCTTGCCGGCGGAGCGAATCTGCACGAAAGAATAGATTACGAGCATTTCATGAAACTCGTCAAGCTCGCCAGAAAGACCGACTCTCTCGCATTCGGCGCGCTTGGAGTCTCAATGGGACCGTTTGAGACGCAGCAAAAGATAGATCAGTGCGGCAAGTTTCTAAACGCGATAGATTTTCTTACCGTGCGGGATCATCTCTCCTACGAGATGGCATGTCAGTATTCCCTGCCATATAAGCCGGTGGAGGCAATGGATGCAGTGCTGACTCTGCCGGGGGTCTATGGCATATCGACCGAGCCTAAGGCCGAATTAAAACACGATATTCTGGACATCGGCGTCTCGGTAAGCCCATATAAACCTCTGACCGGCTATGGAACCGGGACTGCAGGGGACTGCGTTTTTGCGATTGCAGATGCGATGATTCGATTCTCCAGAGAGCAGACTATTCGGGTAAATCTGTTTGAATTTTCCGGCTATGCGAGCGGCGGCGACCGTTTCTTAATAGAAGAATTGAGTTCTGCGCTCGAAGGCAAGTGTGAGGTAGCGATCTGGCCTTATAATTTAAACCCATCCGTTATATGGAAAAAGGTGGCGGATATGGATATTATGATCTGCACCAGGTTCCATGCGTCGGTTTTCTCATACGCCTCCGGAACGCCATTTGTGATGCTGGACTATCATCCAAAATGCACGGCCTTTGCGCAGGATATCGGGCTGCCCGAGGAGTTGAGACTTGATGTATATAACCTGCATTCACAGGATCTAATCGACAGGCTCGAACTACTATTAAGCACAGATCGCCCGCGTCCTGCCCTGCCCTTCGTCGATGCGCATTCCCGCGCAATGCTGAACTTCGGACCTTTGGAGAAGATGCTGTAGTTGGCGGTTGATGGCCATTGTCTCTTATCCCGGCCCTCAGCCCGATGTTGTTAGTTATGATATAATCTCATCAGGCTTTGCCACTATTCGGAGGTTTCGAATGCCCAACCCGCGTGTTTCCGTCTGCGTTCCTGTTTATAATCTGGAAATGTATATAGCCGAGGCTCTCGACTCCCTCAAAGCGCAGACATACCAGGATTTCGAGGCCATTATAGTAAACGACGGCTCCACGGACAGAAGCGAGGAAATAATCGCGCCGTATCTTGAGGACCCTCGATTTAGATATATTTATCAGGAAAATGGCGGCGTAGCCAGGGCGCGGGAGACTGCGACTCTGGCCGCCACAGGAGAGTGGTTCGCGCACCTCGATGGCGATGATATATGGATGCCGGATAAACTCGAACGCCAGATAGCCCTCATCGACTCAGACAGCAGAACCAATTTTGTCTACGCCAACGTCGTGATGTTCTTTGATGACGGACGGGAGCAAGTGGCATACAATAAACCAATGCCGGAGGGAGACATCACACCGCATATCTATCGGGATAATTTCGTCGGAACGTCAACGGTAATGATCAAAACTGCTGACATCGCCGCTGTGGGAGGATATCCGATTCGGCCCTATGGCGAGGACTATTTGATGTGGCTGCGGATAGCCAGAAACGGCATCTGGGCAAAAGTATGCGCGGAGCCTTTGGTGCGCTACAGGCTGCGCGGACAAAGCCAGGTCAGCGACAGGCTGCTGAACCTCAACAAGCAAATCGGCATTATGGGAGATGCTTTGGAAAGGGAAGATCGCCCGCAATACGCCAGAATACTGCGTGCGGGTATCGAGAAAGTAAAGCGTACCATAGCCTTCGAAAAAGCGCGAAAAGCGGCAAGAGGCGAAGAAGGAGACATTGAAAAGTTGCTGTGGCAATCGTGGGATTATAGCAAGCCCGGCCTCAAACGGCTGGCGATGGCGGCGATATATTCTATTTCGCGGATAACGCGCATCAAATACGGGCGTGATATCGTAACGCGCATGCTGCAAAAACGCTCAGGTCGAGAAATCCTTGCCGATAATGATCAATAGCAGACTCATTACTCCATTGATTCCCCGGTATCGAGCATTTCGGGTCGTTCAGGATCGCCATTGCTTCTTCGTCCGAACAGCTTCCTGCGCAGCGCCGCCCATAGATAGTCCATCTCGTCGACTTTGAAAAGGCGAAGCAGTGCGAAATATACCAATCCCCCGATCAGCATCGCAATCAGAACCGTCAACACCGACCCCATCCTGCTTTCCACGCGCGCTATCGGACGGGTTGTGATCTCTGCGCGATATGTTTCATCCAACAATCTGCGGTTCAGTTCGGCAAGCTGCCTGCCTTTAGGGTCCAATGCTATCAGTTCCCTGGCCTGTTTGGACAACGCCACTCCCTCAAAACGATCGGCGGAATAAAGCGCACCGGTGCTTATAAGCCTGTTTAGATCGCGATTCAGCGACTCCGGCATCATATCCGCCGACTTGCTCATCTGCGCAAAGTCATTAAGCTGATCCTTTGTCCTTTGCGACAAGCGAGACACAATATACCGGCTGACTGGCTCATACACCGCTCGTTTTTCGAGATAAACGGGGTCCGCGATCTGGATGCTCAACCTCGCGACATCCGCTAAATCCGATTCCCTCAGCTCAGGACCGGGTTTCAACAGCCTGTTGTTGTGCTCCTGTGGTTCTTCGAGCAGGCGACGCAGCCAACCTTGAAATCGATCCACCATTTTCGCGCCCTGATGCGGCATTATGGAATCCAGATATGCAGACTCCAGCAGCCTGCGGTTCACATCGACCAGTTCCACGCCTGATGGGCGGGACTCGATCTGCCTCTTTACATCGGACGGAAGCAGGATTCGGGCGAATCTTTCTTTATCGTAGAAGGAATCATCTGCGAGGATACGATTAAGCTCATCGACCAGCATCTCCCTGATTTCGGGCATTTGCCGAGCGGCCAGTCGGTCGTCTTTTATCTGCTGCTGCGTTGACTTTCTCAGGTTGGAGAGCAGATATGCGGACAGAGGGCTGCTATCCTGTTCAAGTCCGGCGGCAATCGCGGCAGGTTGGGATATATCTCCATCCTGAAGCTGCCATGAGCCAATTGCGCGCGCCATCCCCACCCGCACGCCAAAACATACGACGCCCATTACAGCCGAGGCGACTAGAGCAAGGCTCACCGTTCGTAAAATCCTGACGGACTCAAGACCGGCCAGCCGTTTTCTCAACACCCAGCTCATGCCCACAAAGTGCAGCGTGATGCCGATCGTGGTGGCCAAAGCGATCCCCGGGGCGCCCATCGCTTTCATCAATATCATATTGAGCGGAATAAAAACCACCGTGGACAAAGTGCCGATGGCGACGGGAGTGATGGTGTCCTGCATTGCGAAGAATCCCGGCGCGACGATCCTCTGGCCTGCCCACGCGAAGATTCCCACGGAGTACCATATCAGCAGCAGCGCAACGGGAGCGACGCTCGATGGTCGAAACTCTCCCCCCATATATATCGCGCGAACCAGCGGGTCCGCCATGACCACCATAAACGCGGTCGCCGGCAGGCTCTCGACCATAATCCCGCGCAAACCATAGCTGACTCCGCTGCGCATGTCGCCAAGCGCATTTTTTGCGGCATAAGCGGAAAGCATCGGCAGTATCGCAGTTCCCGCCGCCTGCGCGAATATGCCTAAAGGAACCTGCATCAGCCTGTTTGCAAAGTTGAGATCGGCAGGCGCGCTTGCGGAGACGAAACTGGCGAACCATCTGTTGATTATGACATCAATCTGCGGCAACCCCAACCCGAAAATCACAGGAACTGCGAGCTTCGTTACTCTCACTACTCCCGGATGGCGCAGGTTGAGGCTGGGATAAAACGAATAGCCCTCCTTGCGCATGCAATAGAACGTGTAGACTATGTTTCCGATAAACGCGCCGACCAGCGTTCCGAACGCCAGACCCGCGATATTAAACCACTTTGCCAGCACAACCGCGCCGAATATGATGCCGAGGTTATATATCACCGGCCCTGCGGCGCGCGCGGCAAACTTCTGTCTGGATTCCAGCGTGGCGCTCATCAGCCCGCCCAAAAAGAAGAACAACTGGCAGGGTAAAATTATTCGAGTCAACATCACCGTGAGCGGCACAAGCTCCGGATACCGCGTGACGAATCCCGGAACCGCGAGAATGCTGACCAGTGGCTTTGCGTATATCCAGAAGATGACCACCGCAACAAGCAGCACCATCCCCATAAAACAGGCGATAATGCTGAATACTTCCCATGCCTCGCGTTTTTTGCCGGTCTCGAAGCGCTTAGTGAACTCCGGTATGAACGCGCTCGAAAGCGCCCCGCTGGACAAGAAGAAGTAGAGCAAATCCGGCAGGTTAAACGCCGCATAGTATGCGCTGACAACTCCCGTCGAGCCGAACTGCCGCGCGATCAGCATCTCCCTGACTAATCCCAGCAGCCTGCTGGCCAGCACCGCGACCAGCATCAATCCCGCAGCTCGTTTGAAAGTCTTGTGTGATGTCATATTGAGCCTAGTATAAGAACCGGATTACCCCTGCGTCAACTGAGTTGGCACGCTGCGTGCATCATTATTCAGCAGAAGCGTATTACTCCTCCAATAGCTACAACATCAGGAATGTTGTGCGCAGCTCGCGTCTTTTTCGCGGGCTGTTTTTTTGTACGGACGCCAGGCTCAACCGATCGGTCGTTATATATATTTGAACATCAACGCCGCAACCAGCCCCAACCCAACGCCGATCGCCACGCTGCCGCCTTTGCCTGAGGGTCGAAACATAAGCCAATAGGGGAAGCAGTGCGATAGAACCGCAATCGCTCCGGCCAGAAGCGCAATTGGAATGGATTCGCGACTCAGCAGAATCATGCACTCATACCCGCCCTGAGGATATTTTATCGCACACGCCTGTACTGTCTTATAAAGAGCTACCGTCGTGAGGAACACCGGAACGAAACCCTTTGCGATATTGAGAATCACCACCGCGATCAAACCCGGCCAGCCGACCGCGTCACGAATCGCAGCGATTCCTCTGCTAGAAACCTCAGAGCTGTCCCGCGTTCGGATATAGACGGCGATATGGCCGAATGGAATCGACCCCAGCAGCATTGCCAGAGCCAGCATTTGAGCGATTTTCATATTGTTTGATCCTGTATGGCGATCAGGTCTTATTCGCGGCGCGCAGCTTATATGCGGCGTCCGCAATTACTCCGCCAAGCACTATAACGCCTATCACAGCCCATTGCCACTCCGAACTTACTCCCACGAGGTTCATGCCGTTGTCCATCACCCTGATAAGCATAGCTCCGATGATCACCCCAAGCACGCTTCCCTCGCCGCCCCGCAAGCTGCATCCACCCAAAACAGCAGCCGCGATAGCCCACATTTCATACATCAAAGCGGATTGAGCGGGCTGGATCTCGTGATTGAGGGACAACTCCAGAACGCCGGCCACTCCGGCCAGCACGGCGCAAATCACAAAGGCCAGCGTGCGCACTCTGTTGACTTTTATCCCCGAATATCGCACCGCCTCCGCATTGCGTCCGATTGCGTATAAATATCGTCCGTATACGGTGAAATTCATCAAAAAACCGAGGATCAGCGCGATTATAATCAACAGCCAGAAGGTGATCGGTATTCCCAAATACGACCCGTTGCCTAGAAACGCGAAAGGTTCGTGAGAAATGGTCTGCGCTATCCCATTTGGGATTCCTCTGGCCAGCCCTCTCAACAGCAAAAGCGAGGCAAGGGTTGCGATAAACGGCTGCAGCTTGATTCGCCCGACCAAAAACCCATGCCAGCATCCCAATAGCACACAACACAGCACAACCAGCGCGCTTGCAACAAACGGGTTCCAGCCGGCCACAGTCAGCATCGCCACTGCAACTCCAACAAACGCCATCACAGACCCAATGGAGAGGTCTATTCCGCCGGATAAAATCACGATGCCCGCTCCAAGCGCATAGATACCCAGCAGCCCTATCCTTTGTGCAAGATTGCACAGATTGACCGAGGAAAGAAAAGTGATGGAGTGATCCGGGTGCGTAAACCATTGAAACGTGCATATTGCCACTACCAGCATAATCAGCAACAGCGTCATCCCCAGCAGTTTTTTCAAGCCTGACTCCCTCCGGTTGCCAAATGCATTATGTTTTGTTCGTTAATATCGGCTCTATCGAGTATTCCGGTCTCTTTGCCTTCGTGCATCACCATAACCCTGTCGGAGAGTCCGATTATTTCATCCATCTCCGATGACACCATTATCACTCCCATGCCATCGTCGGCAAGCTCTCTTATGAGCCTGTATATCTCACTTTTTGAGCCGACATCGATGCCGCGGGTAGGTTCGTCAAGAATGAGTATCTTCGGGGATATGCCCAGCCATTTCGCCAGAGCCACCTTCTGCTGATTGCCTCCCGACAGAAATTGCACCAACTGATTCAGGCTCGGAGTCTTGATTTCCAGCCTGTCTACGAGTTCGACGGCGACTTCTTTCTCTTTATTTCTATCCATAAACGGCGGGTTGTAGTTACCGATTCCCGGCAGGGATATGTTCTCGGTCACTGGCATCTCCAGGATCACTCCCAGAGCTTTTCGATCCTCCGGCACAAGCCCCATTCCAACATTGATAGCATCGGCAGGGGCGCGAATCTCGACGTTTTCTCCCATCACCTGAACCTCGCCGTCGTGTTTCGGCTCGACCCCGAAAAGCGCCTCCACAAGTTCGGTGCGACCGGCCCCGACCAATCCTGCAATTCCCAGTATCTCCCCGGCTCGCAAATCGAAGTTCACCACATCCCTGCCGCCTCTGTAGCTCAAATCCCGAACCATAAGCACCGTATCGCCCTCTGCGTGACGGCCATGTTCAGGAAAAAATCGAGATATGTCCCGACCTACCATCAGGCGCACCATCTCCTCAGGACAGATACGATCCCCGCTCAGTTCCCCGACTCGTTCTCCATCCCGCAAAACCACCACCCTGTCGCATAGCTCCCGGATTTCGGCAAGTCGATGGGAGATATATATCATCGAAACCCCGGCGTTTTTGAGGCCGCGCATCACCTCAAAAAGTTTGCTTGCTTCAGCAGGGGAAAGGGAGCTTGTAGGCTCATCGAGGACAAGGATTCCGGAGTCCACCGACAGCGCCTTTGCTATCTCAACAAGCTGCTGTTCGCCGATGGAGAGCGTTTCGACCAGCGTATTCATAGGGGCCGATATGCCGACCCGACCCGCGATCTCCGCCGCCTTTGAATACAAAGCCCTCGAATCGACTATCCCCAACGCTCCCCAGGCAGGCTCGCGTCCCAAAAATATGTTGGATGCGATGTCGAGGTTAGGCGCAAGGTTCAGCTCCTGGTATATGATGGAGACACCCAAAGCTATGGAATGCTGAACATCGGTAATCTGCGCTTGTTTGCCGCATATAACAATATCCCCGCTATCCGCCGGATAATCCCCGCCGAGAATGCGCATAAGCGTGGACTTCCCGGCTCCGTTCTCCCCGATCAGGCCAAGAATTTCCCCTTCGCGCAGATCCAGGTCAACGCCGTTTAAGGCCAGCACGCCGGGGAAACGCTTGGTGATATTTTGCATCTGCAGCAGCGCAGTTGATTCGCCCATAAAGTGATGATCTACTTTCCTGTCTGCTCTTTAAGCTCCGCCCAGAACTCGTCGATGTTGGAGACGTCGATCACCCTTACCCCGGTGTCGATCATCTTCGATTCAGGAACCATGCTCTTATCGCCTTTTGCCAGCGCAGTCAGCACCTTAACCGACTGATAGCCGAACTCGAATGGCTTCTGCACCACGGTGGCGAAGATTGCGCCGTCCTTGACGCCTTTCAGAGTGTCGTCCTGCTCGTCGAAGCATACAATTTTAACCTTGCCCGTTTTATTGGTAGCCCTGACCGCGTTCACGATTGCCGGGCCATTATAACTCCACAGTCCCACCAGACAGGCCACATCGGAATGTTTTACCAGCGTATCCTCCACGTTTGCGCGCGCCTTGGTGTGATTGGTGTCGTCGGTCATAAGGCCGAGGATTATATATTTCGGGTCCTTTTCGAGAACATCCAAAATCCCCTTATATCGATCCTGAGCGTTTTGGGCGTCCCGCATTCCCACATACATCATAATCTTGCCGCCGTTCGGGATAGCCCTTACGATCTGCTCTCCGGCGGTCTTGCCAGCATCAAAGTTACTGGTGCCGACATAACATAGCCTGTTGCTTTTTGGGGCATCGGAGTCCATGCAGATGAGGTTGACGCTCTCAGCAGCCTTGTTCAGCACCCCTGTCTGGCTGTCGGGACTGACCGGGGAAATCGCTATGCCTTTAACTCCCCTGGTCACCAGGTCCTCAAGAATCACCTTCTGTTCGGCGGCAGTGCCCGCAGTAGGCATCTTGAAATCGCAGGTCACGCCCAATTCTTTTTCAGCCTTTTGAACCCCTGCCTGAGCGATCTTCCAAAAGTCCGAGACATTATTTGTTACAAACGCGATATGGATTGTTTTTTCTCCGGCAGGCTTATCGGCAGCCTGTTTGTCTCCGCAAGAGCACAATCCCACCGCCATTGCAGCCATAATAAGAGCGATTACGAGTCTTTTCATCCCTGTTTTCTCCTGTAGCATACTTAAAGACTAACACAAATCTGCTTCTACATTCAGCTAGACTATCCTGCGTGGACTTGCCTGCGATTCACTTGAGCCATTAAAAAAACCGGGCCGACCATAAGATCGACCCGGTTGGGTTCTCAGATTACTGCGTTATGTTTATTCCTGCTTGGTAACATAAATCGCAGTCAGAACCGGCTCGGCTCCGCTAACATCAAGAGTTCCGGTAGCAGAAGCAAAGTCGCCATTGGCAAGCCCGTGAGCGGTCTTGATGATCTTCACGGGAACGCCAGATCCATCGTCAACTTTGAAGCTATCATCGTTGAGCTTGGTAACCTTACCCCAAACCGTGAACTTCTCGGTAGCAGAAGCGGCAGCAGTAGCAGCGTCGAGGGTCGCCTTATTGGAAATACCATAAGAATCGACGTGCTGCGGCTCCGGCTCTTCCTCTTCGACAATAAACGTGAACGCGGTTACAGCAGCAGCCTCGTTCAGAGCATAGTCAACAGTGGCTATGCGCAGATAGTAGGTGCCAGGATCCTTGGCGCCCGGCGCAAACGCAGAACCGGTCGCATGCCAGGTGTTAGGCACGCCATTAGCATCTGTTCCGAAGTAGACCTTGAAACCGCGAACGCCGGACTTGTCGTCGGCAGCGCCGTTGAAGGCGAACGTAGGAGCAGTAACTGCAGACTGAGCAACGCCGTTCTGCGCACCGCCGGCCTCGGTAACTGAGGTCGGGTTGGACGGAGCAACGTCGTCAGAAGTCGAGTATGTCAAGCCGGTGATGGCTGTGCGATCCTGATATGCAAGTCGTGCATAGAGTTCATGCCCGCCTGTGCCGTTCTCAACCTTGATCAGAACTCTGTTCCAGCCTGACAACAGAGTGAACGGACCAATCCACGCCTGGTCGGCGTTGGCGCTGGCGGCAACTTCTCTCGTGCCGCGAACCACGCCATTTGTCCATACTCTGGCATAGTCGTCAGAACCTAGTCCGACGTATGTCGGATAGATGCTGCTGCCGGGGTTGTTCACATAGACCGCAAAGTAAGTGGCCGAGTTCGGCGTAACCGCGCCATAGACATCATTGTTAATATCGACGATATCAGCGCTAAACGACTTAGTAGCCCAGGTCTTGCCTGCATAAACGCTACCGGTCTTGGCAGACAACTGAGTCTCGTTAACCGGAACGCCGTTGTAAGTGCCGGCCGACTGATCAGTGGTTATTCTCGCCAAGTGATCTTCGGCTACCCCCTGAGCAAATGCGCCCAGATACGCCCAGTCTCTAATTACATTGCCAGCGCCGGTCGGCGGGTTGTAGAAGAGGTTTACAAGCGTATCTTTGGTCATGCCCTTGCGGTAGACAATATCGCCTTCTTTATCGCTCTTGACTTGTATGCCGTTGCGAAGAAGGTATCGATAGTCTTTGCCTGGCTCCAGGGTGTAGACCTTGAGAGCGTCAGGAACAGGAACGCCTGCCCACTCAAGAGTCGGGCCAATCTGCTCGCCGCGGTCTCCGCCGGGAGTATCCCACGGAGTCGTGCCGTCTGTGGTAAGCCACCAGACGCCCGCTGCAACAGTGCTGTAAACCCACGGCTTCAATACCTCATACAATGAAACATTGATATTGTTAGCCGGCAATGACGAATAGCTGGCAGCAGTAGTGTGGGTCAGGGTGATCTTACCCAAACCGTGCAACAGGCTCTGGTCCGGGAATGATTGGAAGCCGGCCCAGTCCGCCCACTTGACCATTGGTCGACAGTACAACTGGTTGTTGGTTGGGCTGTATGCCGCAACGTTAATCTGGGTTGTCCACCAGTCCTCGCCAGTGCCATTCTCATCTTGAGCAGACATGCTTCTGGTGCCGTTGGCAACATTATTTGTAACTGCCTTGGTAAAATACGCCTTGATGGTCGTATTTTCGGGAGTCATCTTATATGTCGCGGTGGCAGCGAACCGGTTGTTGAACACGCCGCCCTTGTTGCTCTCCCAACCTGCAAAGAACCACTTGGAAGCGGTTGTAACCTTGATCTCGGCCACGTCGCCATCTTCGTAGTCGGTGGCGGTCGGCCAGGTCAGGTTCTTGTGTGTCATAGCAGTCTGACCGGCAACCGGATCACCGACAAAGGTAATATTATATGTCGGCATCTGGAAGACCGCATACAGGGTCGCATGATTGCCAGGAACCACAAAACCATTGCCCATAATAGAGTTCAGTTCGTGATCGGTGTCGAAGATCGGGGTGCCGGATGCATTCATAGACCAGCCAACCCACGTCACGCCAGGATTTTCAGCAACCGAGAAGTCGAGAACCTCACCAGCTTCATGCCAGGAGACTTCGTTCCACTCGCGGCCGGTCGGATACTCAACGGTACCGCGGTCCGTACTTCGCACAGGAACCAGCTTGACAGAAACGCCGGTCTTGAATCTCCACACGTCGCCTTTTGTCGTGCCGCCGATGCTCGCCTGGTC
>JAAYKE010000104.1 GCA_012522575.1 Armatimonadota bacterium
GATCAAACCGGCAACGACGCTTATATGTTCAGCCCGACCCTGTCCGGCAGCGGCTTCCCATACAACTACCTCGGCGGCGTCAACGATTGGATCAAAATTAGAGTATATCCGCAAAACGGCACCACATCGGCGCATGACCTGCGTGTATACTGGATATACGACGGCGACAGCGCCTGGAGCGACACCAAATCAGTGCCGGTGACCTACAACGGTAAAAACGGCTGGGTCGATGTCTATGTGCCTGTCGGACAAAGCCAGTATTGGGAGAGAAAGCACATAACCCGGCTTCGAGTCGACTTCGACCAGGTCAATCAGGGCACGCGATGGATAGTCGATGAAATATCGTGCCTGCAACTCGGCAAAGACTCCACCGCGCCGACAGTGCCTTCCGGGTTGAACGCCACCGCAACAGGTGGAAACACAGTCGAATTGACCTGGACTGCTTCTACCGATGCTACTGGAGTCAACGGCTATAAGATATTCCGCAACGGCACTCAGATCGCTACCAGCATCTCGCCGTCTTACAGGGATTCATCCTGCCAGCCTCAGACTACTTATTCATATACTGTCAGCGCGTATGACGTGGTCGGAAACAACTCGGCACAGAGCGCCGCAAAGAGCGTGACTACTTCCGCTCCTGACACCCAGGCTCCCAGCGTTCCGCAGAACCTGCGCCGCACAGCGGTAACAAAAAGCAGTATCACCATCGCGTGGGATGCCTCCACCGATAACGTCGCAGTAGCAGGCTACAGGATATATCGCAACGGCGTGCTGGTTGGCACCGCTAACGGAACAAGTTACACCGATTCTGGTCTAAACGCAAGCACCGGCTACACTTATCAAGTCGACGCTTACGACGCAAAGCCCAACTACTCCGCCAAAAGTCTTCCATTTGACACAGGCACGGGCGGCACGTGGACCCAATCGAACGCTTTGTTCACCTGTTACGTACGCAGCGGAAGCCCGGATGTTTGCGGGCAGGGCGGCGTAGCAGTCGGCTATAGTGCAACCGCCAACCTGCTGATTCGTCGCGGGCTGGTTCAGTGGGATATGACAGGCGCGCCGACAGCCGCCGAGACATTCGACACTGCCGAAAGCGTACGGATTAGACTCTATCAATATGCACAGTTTAGCACGACTACGGCTGCCGATATCTCTCTTTACAAGGTCAACAACGACTGGGATGAGACCAACGGCACATGGAACAACGTAGGCATCGGCGCAAAATACGCTGGAGCAACCACTAACTGCCTGGCCGTCGGTGATTATCTGTGGAAATATAACGGGCGCAGCCAGGGTGTTCCTCCGGCCAACCGGGGAGTCTACGTCAAAAACGATACCAACGAATCAGATGCTGCCTGCGCGAAGATCTTCGAAAGCAGGATCAACTCCGGCGGGTCGGGCAAGCTGCCGAGACTTGAGATCGACTATGTAGATATGACTCCGCCTGTTAATTGCAGTATCAAGATCAATGACGGAGCTGACAGCACCAATTCGACCGAGGTGACTCTGACTCTCGCCGCGACTGATTATCTGAGCGGCATGTCTCAGATGCAGCTAAGCAACGATGGGGTCAACTACTCTGCAGCGGAGCCTTACGCTGCATCGAAAAACTACACGCTGCCAACCGGCGACGGGATAAAGACCGTCTATGTTCGATTCAAAGACAAAGTCGGCAACTGGTCCGCGCCGGTTTCAGCATCCATAGCGCTGAGTACGGTTACTCATATCCCATCTTACGGTATGAGCAATAAGGCTGCGTGGGATTCAATCGTCTCCAATGTATCCCCAAGCACGGCATTTACGCTGTGGGGCAGGGTCACTGCGCCGGTAGATGCCGACAGCTTCTTTGTCGATGACGGCTCCGGCATGCCTGTAAAGGTCTACTTTGCAGGTCACGGATTCACCACTGCGGATTACATTTCCGCCACCGGCATACTCGACAGCAGCGGCACAGCTCCGGTGCTCAACGCACTGTCCGTCAAAAAGCAAAACTAAGACTTAGAACAGGATATACATACTGCGGCCCGTCTTTAATCAGAGGCGAGCCGTAGTTTTGTCGGGAGCTTCCACACCTCTTCATACGATTAGAGTAAACTGCACAAAACAGGACGACACGGAATAGCACCAATCAAGTGAGGTTGATCCGATTTTCCGCCGTAAAAGTAAACCCACAAAGGGGATATTCGAGGATTATTTCGAGGATTTTACGCTGAGTATCGACCGGGTACATAAAAATGGCTCCCCGGCTTGGACTCGAACCAAGAACCCCCTGGTTAACAGCCAAGTGCTCTGCCAATTGAGCTACCGGGGAACAGCAACGGTGGTATTATAGCTGAAATGGCGGGATGCTGTCAATATTTTTTGAGCTATAAATTTGCAATGTAGTTACGGCCAGAATGCGTAGGATGGCAGGTTAAATATCAAACCCCAGATCGTCCAGAAACTGCCGACTATGCATTCGCCTAATATGATTCCCAAAAAGAACGGCAGCGCGCGTCTGTAGAGCTTTAACCCTCCATATCGCAACATCAACAGTTTGATTGCCCAGGCGATGAACATAGCCAGCCAAAGTCTGTGCATAGACCAACTGCAAGAGACCGCAAAGCCAACAGGATGGAACGGGAACCAACTCAAATTCATTCGCAACGAGTTCAAAAGGATCGTGACGGCAAATCCGATGGCAATCGCAATGGCGGAATTTGTATCCGGGGATGCAGGGTTTTTGACCCAGGTGTTCATTCGATTCCACGGTTCGGATCCGAAGATCATCGGCACATTCGGCGGCCCCAGAGAAGCTGACGCCGCTCCATGCTTATAGAGCAGGTGCAATATCACCCCAAAAGCTACAAAAGTCCCGAATATGGTAGCGATCACAATCGCCAAATACAGCCCTCGATAGCTCGTCTGAGTCCGCTCCGCCATCTTGAAACCTTCAAGCTGGAACGGCATTTGATGGGATCGATACGCGCGATTGAACCAGTAGAACATCGAAAAGACGCCCTGGCTCTCAGTGGTAAGCTGCCTTGGCCCCAAAATAGATGCGATGATCCTGTCCGGGCCGCCATTGTGCAAATCGTGAGCGGGAGGGCCAAGCTCGGCCCGCATTCTGGTAACTGCAATGCTCATCGCGAAAAATATCAGGAAAAATGGCACTATCAACCACGGAGACAACCCTGCAGCCCGTGAAAATATGGACAAAAATACTGCGCCAAGCAATATAATCCACATCGCGGTTCTATACCGAATCGGCTCATCCTCATCGTCAATATCCGTCTTATGGCCCAGGAAGTGTTTTCCCAGTTCGATGAAATGCCGGCGAGAGACCATAATCGCAAAGACGCAAATCCCCATATACGCGCCAAACGACTGCTCGTAGACAAATGGCATATTGCGGATCGTCTCCAATCCCAACGCCGCCGTAAGAATAAGCTCCGCTTTCCAAAACCAAAAGAAGAACCAGCAACTGAATAATAGGTCCACCGGCAGCAACATACCCAACCCTATGCCAAATGGATAGAACAACGTCGGCAACCAGCCGATATTGTTCCACGGTCGACTCGTGAAATGCACCTCCATGTGCTCCAACACACCGGTTTTGATGGGGATCATCGGAATCGACGGATACAGCGTGGCAAGACCATTGAAAATATCAATAACTGCAGCAATTGCCAACCCGTACCACAACAGTTTTTCCTTGAACAGAGGAGCGCCCTCTGCGGTCATATCCAACGGCAACTGCACCAAAGGGTAGCTGAGCTTTTCCCGCTCCGTCCACTGTTTGCGCAAAAGCACGTTCATACACAGAAACATCACGCCCAGCACTATGATGAACGCGGACCACATAAGAACCGGAACGATCCAGGCGGTAAAGTTTTCCGGCAGCAAAAACGGCTGGCCGCCCCGGTAGAAGTTCTTTACCGCAACCGGGTCCTTTATTACCAGCCAATCCGGCAGCCTGTCGGCAAACAACGGGCCCCAGTTATTTTCCGGGGTCTTGAAGTATGCCGCATAGGGCATAAGCGATACCAGAATCTGGATTGAGTCGTGCCCAATCAACGCCGCGCCGATGTTGAGCATAACATAAATCGTGATAAGCTCGCTTTGGGCGAAGACCCACTTGGGAACACACCTGCGCAGCAATCCGTTTAGCAGGATTAAAACAACAAGACTGAATATGCTGCTATAGAAAAGCGAGATCGTTGTTGGGTGGCCCTGGTAGCGGATGATCTCCGACATAAAGATCCAATAGCTGTTGATGGGTGTCAGAGCAAGGCCGACAAGAATAGCCCTCAATGTGACGCCGGATCTTTTCGGTTTGGGAGAATGCATTTCCAAAAAAAAACAGTCCTGTGTAAATAAGTGACTCTACTATACACAGCAGAGAGATACCGCGTCAATAAAGCGGATAAATGGATTTGGCGCAGCCGAGCATTGTCCGGCTACGCGATACTACTTTGACAGCATTTCCGGATCGAGAACAATAGACTGGTCTCTTCTCGGCCCCACCCCAACCATACATATAGGGGTCTCGACCAATTCGGCTATTCTTGCCACATAACTCTTAGCGTTGTCGGGCAGGTCTTCAAAACTTTTAATCTCTGAAATATCCTCGTGCCAGCCGGGCATTTCTTCATAGATCGGCTCTGCTTTTTCCAGAATATATGCGTCAGCGGGAAAATCTCGGATTTCTTTGCCGTCGACGGTGTAGCCCGTGCATATTTTGACGGTGTCGAATGTGCTGAGCACATCGAGCAGTGTGACCGCTATGCAGGTAGCGCCGTTGACTTGTGCGGAGTATCTGACCGCTGCCGCATCGAACCATCCGCATCGGCGCGGTCTGCCGGTGGTGGTGCCGTATTCATTGCCTCTTTCGCGGATTTTATCCCCGATCTCGTTAGTCTGCTCGGTAGGACATGGGCCGGCCCCTACCCGCGTGGTATATGCCTTGGCAACGCCTATTACTCTGTCGATCATCGTCGGCGCGACTCCGGTGCCGATGGTTGCTCCGCCTGCAACGCAGTGTGAGCTGGTCACGAAAGGATATGTGCCGAAGTCGATATCGAGCAGGGTTGCGTGCGCTCCTTCGAAGACTATGTTGGCGCAGTCGAATGACGCCCGGTAGAGAATCGAATAGGTTTCGGCGACATAGGGCGCGATCGCCGCGGCGTATTGTGAGTATTCCGCATAGACCTCGGCCTCGTCGATAGGCTGGCCGCCGTAAACTTTTGTGATGATCTCGTTTTTCAGTTCAAGGTTGGCGCGAAGTCTATCGCGGAACCGAACGGGGTCGATCATATCGGCAATTCTGATGCCTGTGCGCGACATTTTATCGGCATAGCAAGGGCCGATTCCTCGACCGGTGGTGCCGATTTTTTTGGCTCCCTTTCGCTCTTCTTCGAGTTGGTCAAAGAGCCTGTGGTAGGGCATGATTACGTGCGCATTGCCGCTGATCTTCATACGGTCTGCCGTGATGCCGCGCTCCTTTAGCCCTTTTATCTCACCTACGAACACCTTTGGGTCGAGCACAACTCCGTCGGTTATTACAGCAGTGACGTTATCGTGCAAGGCTCCGACGGGCACTGTATGAAATTTGTAAACTTCATCGCCGACCACAACCGTATGTCCGGCGTTGTTGCCGCCGTTGTATCTGACAACAAAATCCGCATCCTGAGCTATATAATCAACGACTTTGCCCTTGGCCTCGTCGCCCCACTGCATCCCGACTACAATGACATTAGCCATCGCCAGTTCCTCACATCCGTACATAAAATGAGCGCCACTGCTGACGCCGAAAACAGGATAGCAGAAGGGAATTGGTTTGTCAAATTTCGGAAAATCGCTGATGGCGTCAAATTGTTGCGGAGGTTTGAGTTGGCCTTTTTTACGGTCGAGTAGGCGTTTAGATGGGTTGGCTCGAACGAAGAAGGCCGGGCCGACCGAGTGATAACTTAGGTATCAATCCGCTCCATTACGCGGAGGTGTTGCAACGCATTTTGAAACCATAAATCTACAAATGGGTATCAATCCGCTCCATTACGCGGAGGTGTTGCAACCAAGGGCTTAGCCCTTTCGCTAATCTATATCTCTCTGAGTATCAATCCGCTCCATTACGCGGATGTGTTGCAACAGTTACGCACGAAATTCGTGCGAGGATTCACTAACCCTCACATGCGTGCATCATTACCGGGAATGATAACACTCAAAAAGGGCTTTGTCAAGGGTTATTTTGCCGATTTTGTGCTTAAATTTGCAGGCAAATAACCGTTCACTAACCCCACGCTCAAAAGCCAAAAATATCGGGTTAGTGATGGGTAAATGCGCCCCACATTTAGCCTCAATTGAGCACGAATCGGATATCGGCGGGAAAGTCACTAACCCTGCTGGACTGGTGCAATCACGCGCTGTTTCCCGCTGCGTGGTCGAACATTATTCTGGCGATTGGTTCGAGAGATGAGAAGTCGCGTTCGTCATCAGCGTCTACGATCATTCTCCAGACTCCGGCTTCGGTTCTGGAGCCTCGGACGAAGACGAATGCGCGGCGGTCGGCGGATTTCAAGTGCACCCTCCAGGCGCCGCTCTCGTCGCCGGTGCGTTCTTTAACTTGACCGGAGCCTTCGAAATCCTGGAACTCATATCCCTCGAAAAGAGAAGAAAGCTGCGGCCAGGCTACATCGGTGAAGTGTTTTTCCATTCGAACCTTTAGCTCCGCGTGGGTAATCGGAGGCGAGGAGAGCTTGAGAAAGACGTTTGGGTTTACGGGGATCGACGCGACAAGCTCCTGCAGGGTCAGTTGATGGGAGGCGTCGTATTGCTCGCCGCACATCGTTGCACGCACCTTCATCCATTCCTGCACCACCTGCGGCTGAGATTCCGCAAGAGCCGCCGACAGCGCAGCCTGCAATCCATCGCGACAAGTGCTGGTCTCGAAAATGGTCCCGCCGTTAGCTCCCTCGACGCCAACCGGCACATCGTAGCCTTGCTGTCGGAGTGAGTGCATTTTGGTAACAACGTTGATCTCACCCGTCTCGACATGGAACACCTTTGCGCCAAATGCAGCCGCGACCCTCTCGCTTGCCAGTGACGTCGCATCGGATATGACAACCGCCAGATTCCCGTTGCGCGCTCCCAGAAGGCGTCGACGAGCCAGCGCAAGAGCGATGTTGAAGGCGGCGACCTGCTGCGGAGGTATGATCGTCGATTCGTCGTGTCCCGGCAAAACCAGATTGCCTCGGTCCGCATCATAATCAAATGCGACTCCGAAATGCGCCCTCTCCCGTGCCGCTGCTCGCGCTACCCTCAAAAGCATGTGCCGACCGCTCGCGGGATCTATGCCGTCGGTGTCGATTCCGTGCTCAGGGTAGCCGACCTCAGCGTTTATCTCGATGACCCTTACGCCAAAATGCTCAAGAACCCTCGCGTCTATTCCACAACCCGCGCCTCCATTCGGATCGAGCAGCGCAGGGCCAAGGGTGAGGGGTTTCAGACAGTGCGGAGCAATTCCCCAGTCTCGACCGATTACATCGAGATACGCCCGCTCGGCTTTGATGCGGGGGGATTCGTTATCGTGTCCATTGAGCGCCTGCTCCACCATCTCCGGGGTTATGCCGCCCGCCAGATGTGAGCACTCGTCGTCCTCGCCAACAGCCGACTTAGCAACCTCGGCAATGACCCGCTCCATAACGGGCGCAGATAATAATGCTCCCGGAGGAGCGGCGTCCGCGTTGGCTTGCTGACATCCCGTAAGGAACTTGAAACCATTGTATTCTATCGGATTATGGCTGGCCGTTATGATCACTCCGCCATCGGATTCGAGCGAGCGCACGGCGGTCTCGGCAAGGGGGGTGGTGATGATCCCAAGGTCGATGATTTTGACTCGTGTTTTGGCCGCCTGAGCGCCCGCAAGGAAACCGCGAACCAAAGCTCGACTGACGGCGCGTCCCGTTGGCCTGGGGTCTCTGCCGAGAATCAAAGCGGACTTTCCCGCAGGCAGCATTCGAGCGTAGGCGCATCCGTAAGCGCATGCCAGAGCCTCATGAATGTCGGATATGTTCGGCCCGTGTCCGAATATCGTACGCACGCCGGAAAAAGATTGCACGAGCTTATTGTCGCTCAACGCCTGTTTTAATAGATCGATCATTAGAAACCCCGTGTTTTAGCGGTTGGAATTGTCGGATGGAGGATGGGACGATCCCGTCACTAGCTTCGTGTTTATCCAACCTATCTTGCCAGCACAAAGCCAAACCTTTCTCCGAATTTTGTAATATCTTCTGCCTCAAAGGTGATCGTCACGCCCATCGAAGAAGAGCCTGCGGGCGCAAGCTCGAACTCCCTTGCGCTCGATGTCTGGTGCAGCACATCGTAGTCGAGCGCGACTTTTTTCACTGACGAACCCAGCTCTATTCTTAAATATACTCCACGGGTCGCCGTTCCCCAGGGAGTCAGCAGTTTCGCCTCGCCAAGGTTAGTGAATTCCACTCGAACGATAACCGGCTTATCGTCATCGACTCTGATTGTCCCCTCTTTGTCGACCTCTTACCAGTTGTCGTCCTCCAGTTTAATTTTAACTGAATCGATCGCCGCGTCCAGATACTTGGGCGGGTTAGAGCCTGTGAGCGGGCCGTTGCCTACCGCAAGCAGCGGACAATTTGCGGACGTAGAGCCGGTACCGGATGTTCTCAGTCCCACAGATCGTCCCTTGTCTACGGCAGCCCAGAACTCCCCTTTGACCTCGTCATATATGCCCGCGATGCCATCGGGATGCTCGTCGCGGTCTATTTCTATCCAATAATCGGTAGCGGGCGTTGTCGGCCCGTTAATATATGCTTCGGCGTTTTCTCTGATAATCTTTGTAACAGGTCTGTCGGTTCCATCCGGATTTATTATGCCGTAGTCGCTGTTTTCGCCGTATCTAAACCCGCCGGGATACCACCAGAAGAATACGCCGCTTGCGCCAGACAGGTTCAGCATACGATAGAACGCCTCATAATACGTCACCTGGCGGTCGCTCTTTATTTTTGTGTTTCGCATTCTGGATAGTTCCCATGTGCTTACGCCCATTTCCGCCCAGAAGGTTGGCTTGGCGGGCGCTGCCCATTTGGCATAACGATATTCGAACCAACCCGGCTTGACCCTCTCCCAGTCCCCGATTCTGCCGTAAGCCTCTGGCTGCAGGGTGTCCATCGCCGCGCCCAGATACGGCCAGTCGTATGGGATTCGTCCATCCCACCGATAGTTCGGGTTGCCGGCCTCCGCCATTCTGAAGCTGACCATGTGATGCGGGTCTGCCTCCAGAATCTGCTGTCTGGCCTTCCCGTATATCTTATATAGAAGCGTATCGAGGAACCGTCTGTATGCGGCGGTCATCTTTCGCCATCGGCCATCGGTGTCTATCTGATGCGGCAGCGGGTTGGTTATCGAGTGGTCTTTGTTTCGCGGAAGCTCGAACTCCCAGTCTTCCTCGGCCTGCGCAACGCTGCCGTATCGCTCGATAATCCACCTCTCCCAATCTTTATCGTATATTGTGCGTTTATCCTGAGTGCCGAACATCGGCTCCCAGGCGATATCGTAGGCAAATATCGTGTCGCTTTCATCGAGTCTCAGATGCTTAATGATCCCGGTGATTTTTTCGGCGTTGAAATTGAGAGGCATTCCCGGCCTCAGACCAAGGTTCGCCTTCAGGCCGCGCTTTTCCAGTTTGCGCAGAAGATCCAGCAGATTCTGATCTTTTTCGTAGCCGGTGTAGATGAATATGCTGACCGAGTTCAATCCCATATTCTGTATATGATCGAGGTCGCGGTCTATCACCTCGGGATCATAAGACCTCGCGCCTATCCAGTGCTCAAAGTATTCCCCATCCTCAATTCCGATGCCTGAGGAAGGCATATAATTTACTCCGTGTGCGCGCCATCTCTTGCCGTTCAAGCTGAACTCGCCATTTTTCACGGTCATATATTGCTTGCTCGGCCTGGGATGCCAAACGTGTATCGAGTGCGCCACGGTATCGATGACTTTGCCGTCTTTTATCAACTCGGTCGTCACGGTAAATCCGTCATCCGGCCAGGTGTCAGGCCGCCACAAGCTGGAGGCTGATTTGGTCTCGCCCGGCTGCAGCGTCAGCTTCCACTGCTTGACTATTGCCGGTTTTTCCAACTCAGGAGAAGTGACAATAACTCGAGCGCTGAGAGTCTGCGCAGGCTGGGAGGCCACATTTGTAACCCTCACGCCAAGCTCGACGTCCTGATCTTCAAAATAGGTAAAGAAGTTCGCGCCGCCGTCGAGAATAAACGCTCCCTCGCGCATTCTTTTTGCGACCTGCCCTACCACGGAGAGCATATCGGGCTGCAAATATATATCCGATCTGCCGAACCCGAACGATGCCCAGACCCCGCCTTTGCATGCTCCCTCGGCGTTGACCATCATCGCAACGGGCGCGCCTCGCCACTGACCATCCCCGGATTTCGCCTCCACCAGTGGAATCCATCGCCAGTTTCTGCGCTTGTCGAAGCCTGCGCCGGTGGGTCGCGGATGCGGGGAGCGAGTCATCCTAAGCTGAGACGATTCGAATTGCCCGTCCGTTGATATTATCGCCTGATCTTTTCTTGCACTAAGAGTTATTTGTCCCTGCACATCGAAGAATTTATAACCCGGTGAAAGAATATCCAACGCGGGCAGATCCATTTCGCCGAGCACTTCGCCCAGATCGGGCATGCCGGCGGATGTGCCCATCAACCCGACCCAATACTCCTGTTTGCCATCCGCGCCGCCGGTGTGGCTTTGCGCCAATCCGAAGGACAGCGATGATGCATTTTGCGGCTTAAAAGAATCCCCGCGACCTCCGCGTCCCTCGACGCTGTGCCAATACTTGAAATCCTTGGGCGCGAGCGCATATTGACGCCATTCGGGATAAAGAGGAACCACCGCAATCCAACGGGAGCCGTCCTCTTCTGACCATTCAACCATAAGCTGAGTGGTTTGTTCGGTCCCTTTGGCTGAGAAAACCGTCAAAGTGTCCCCTTCAGGAAACGCGTTTGATATATTTCTGATGCCGAATGTATCCCACCCGGTGAGCTTGGGGATGGCGGCATGCAAAGCTTTTGCGCCGGACGCCGGGCCATCGGATATGTTATAGACGGTGGGCAGATCCAGGTCGTTGGAGGTGCGCACCCAGTCCTTGATATCCTTGAAATCAAACAACAGGTGATCGGGCTGCTTGCCTGCGTGGGCGCGTTGATAATGTTCTCTAGTGGTCCAGTTGCCGTCCACTTCGATTAACATTCGCTGCCATAAAGGAGCATTGAGAGCAATAATATCTCCCCCTGCCCTGGCGAAATTGAGTATAGACTGCGCCGCCTTGACGGGCAGAACTGCGGCGTTGGGCAGCACCAGCAGATCGAAGCTCTCTGCGCTGAGCATAGCGGAGTCGCACATTTCCGCGGAGTTGAGATATAAAGTAGTGTAACCGGCCTGAGCGATCTGATTTGTTACCGCCTCGACAAGCGCCGGGGATTCTCCTCTGAAATCAGTGCGAATAATTGCCGCCCTTGCTGCTTGAGCAGTTGAACAACAAGATAATATCAACACAAGGCCAATTACCAGCAAGGCCAGTCTTTCAAAAGCGAGAATCATTGCCAAACCTCCAAAATACAAAACAAATTCCCCACTTCGCGGGAATGAATCGGCGTCCACGCTTTGGGCTGCCGACCAATATGCGGCGCTCGCAACCACCATCAACTACTTTCCTGCGAACGCCGGCATATCCTTCCGTGCATATTTTATGCGTCGAGTTCCGCTGGCAGCAAGGAACTATTTCGTTGGAGATAGAATAGTGTAAAATAGAGAACACATTCGATTTGAAAGGATTGGTGCGCTATGGCAACAGTAACTAGTGTGGTGGGACTGGTGATATTAGTTCTTGTCGTGCTGTCTGCGCTTTGGGTGGTGTTTAAGTATAACCAAATGATCGGCCTGCGCAACAGGATCGAGAACGCCTGGTCGCAGATAGACGTTCAATTGAGGAGACGATATGACCTCATTCCGAACTTGATTGAGACCGTCAAGGGTTATGCGGCGCACGAAAAGGAAGTCTTTGCAAAGGTGAGCGAGGCTCGCAGCGCGATGATGAGCGCACAGGGAGTGCAGGCGCAGGCCGAGGCGCAGAATCAAATCACTTCCGCCCTGAAAACCCTGTTTGCAGTAGCGGAGGCGTATCCTCAGCTTAAAGCTAACGAGAACTTTATGATGCTGCAGGAGGAGTTGGCGGGGACGGAAAGCAAAATCGCGTATGCCCGGCAGTTCTACAACGATCAGGTTATGACATACAACACGCTGACACAGATGTTCCCCGGCAATATCATTGCGGGTATGTTCGGCTTTGGCAAGCGTGATTATTTTGAGATGGAAGACGTGGCGAGAGAGCCGATAAAAGTGGATTTCAGCTAGAAAAGACGTAGGCAAACCAGACCATGTACGAACAGATATCGGCCAATATCTGGCGATCACGCATTTTAATAGTCCTGTTCATCGCGTTTTTCATATTGTTTGGGTATGTGCTGTCTTATTATGATCCGATCTTGATGCCGTTGGCGATCATAGTGGCAGTGCTTATGACCGTCGGCAGTTTCTATCACAGCGACAAGATCGTGCTGGCGTCGATGAAGGCTCGAGTGGCGGACAAGGCGGAGTTTCCGCATTTTGTGAACTCAGTGGAATCGATGGCTCTGGCGGCCGGGCTGCCGACGCCGAAAGCTTATGTCATTGATGACCCTTCTCCAAACGCATTTGCCACGGGCAGGGATCCTGAACATGCCCTTATCTGCGCCACTACAGGGCTGATTGCGATGATGAACCGACAGGAACTGGAAGGCGTGGTCGCACATGAGATGTCGCATATCAAGAACTACGACATAAGGTTTATGATGCTGGTGGCGGTGTTGGTCGGTGCGATTGCGCTTATGGCGGACTGGTTCTGGTGGAGCGCACGCCTTGGCGGAGGCCGCCGCAGAAGCAGTCGGGAAGGCGACCAGCTTCAGGCTATATTGATGGTGGTTGCGCTTGTGTTTATGATACTGGCTCCAATATCAGCAGCGATGGTGCAGGCCGCGATATCGCGTAAAAGGGAATATCTGGCGGATGCAAGCGGAGCTATGTTGACTCGCTTCCCGGAGGGACTTGCCAGCGCGCTTCAGAAAATCGGGAGTAGCGCAATGCCGATGGAATCTGCAAACAAAGCCACCGCTCATTTGTTTATCGCCAATCCGTTCCAGGCAGGAAAGCTCGCTAACTGGTTTTCTACCCACCCGCCTATTGAGGATAGAGTGCAGAAGCTAAGGGCGATGTAAGGGCAATATCCATAGACTATAGCTCGATTAAGGTCACTGCGTTATTTTCCAGATCGAATGTTGTGACTATTGAATCGCCATGCTGCTTAAAGTCGCAGGGCACGGTTTCGAGGTCGGGTTTTGATTCGTCGTTGATGACGTTCGAGTGGGATGCGTCCACTAGATAGCGGCGGCAGCTTGCGGGTTTTGATCTGCCGGATATGGTCAGTTTGATCTGACGCGGCGAACCAAAGCGTTCGGCAAAGTTGAATATAAGAACCGTAATCCGACCGGACTTGGGATCGATGGAGGCGACAGAGCCGATTTGATCATCCTCTCCGTCGCAGCTCAGCTTCTCCGGGGCCATTATAATGTTGAACAGCCTGCAGACGTGGGCGACCGGCTTTGGCTTGTTGGCGCTGGTGAACATTCCCCAATCGCCGCACGGCGGAGAACAGCCGTCTTTGGCATAGAACCAACAGGGCTTGTGGACTCCGGCAGCCATCCAGCCCTTTAACAGTGTTGCGGCAGCCCATGCTCCTCCGATCTCGTTGTCACCGGCCCGGTCGTGCCACCACGCATAACCCCATTCGGTTACAGCATATTCCTTAACCTGTTTTTTAACTTTGGGGTAGTCGTTGAGATATTCGCGTATTTGCTCGGCCTCTTTTTTCATTGTCGACGGCGGATGGAAATACTCGTGCCAGGTGACGAAATCCAGCGCAGCTCCCGTTTTTTCGCAGTGCTCGAAAAGCCCTCTCATAAACTTTTCTCCATTTACGCCCGGGCCGCGCGGGTCGTTTTCATTCCACGGCCCGGAGGCGACGGCAGGACCTCCTATCCACGCTTTGGGATCAGCCCGGCGGACGGCTTTCCAGCAAGTGTCGTAGAGAGTGGTATAGGTTTTCAGATGATCCCAGCCCTCAGGGTCTCTCATCCAACCGGTATTGATCTCGTTCCAGACCTCCCAGTATTTGACCGGAGTTCCGCGGTCTATGCAATGCTTTGCGGCCTGATAGACCAACTCCCCGAATTCGTCCCAGTCCCTGGGGTAGGAATGCCGATTGTGATCTTCTACCGCGTCATAAGGCTCGGGCATGTAGGAGATGCAAAAGATCAATTCGCAGCCGACTTTGCGCATAAAATCGAGACGGCGGTCGAGGTCTGTCCAATCGTATCTCAGGGTCCCGTCGTCGTTTTTCTTTACTGCGTTTGTGAGCAGATTGTCCATCCGAAACCATTTGATGCGGTATTCCCGAAACAGCTTTGCCAGATCATCGGAATAATCGGGAAGCCCTCCGCCCTGCGACAAGCCAATATAGGGACTCGGCAGCGCGCCCAGCGTCTTGTTTGAGTCCACTTTGACATCAAAGGGCTGCGCGATGGTTTTTTTGTCTACAATGACGAGCCTGCAGTCATCTAAAGTGCGCTCGTGCTCGGCGGAATCCGCGCCCATAAAGACCCGTATGGCGACATCGACTCTGTGTCCCGGCGTACACTTTTTTGTGAGCAAAATAAGGGCGGGATGGTCGTTATCGTAGCGAACGGCAATTTTGCCGTCTACATAACACTCCCCGCCATCTGCGGCATTCCACTCTATCGCGATTGCCTGTCCGGCTGTCGGTATATCGTCTATTCCACTGGGGATTTGTATCCTGCTGCGAAACCACGCGAAGTCGGCGCATTTCCATTTGTGACCCGTGCCGACGGTCTGCCAGGAAGAGTCATCAAAGGAAGGCTTTGCGAAATCCATATTGTGATGAGCGGAAAACTTCCACGCTATCTGAGCAGGCTCGGCATTGTCCGCGCAGATTGGCGCACATCCGAAGATCAGGCAGATTATGAGCATAAACAAGGGCATCAGCGTCCACCTCTGAAGCTGTATGAAGCTGTATGCTATTGCGCTGCCGGTCTGATTTTGAGTTTCAAAACGCATTCGTTCAGGGTCGACAGAGCATGATCTACTTCGTCTTATAAATATATTTCCCTTCCATCTTGATTTTAGCTTGATTTTAGCCTGCAATTGGCAAACCGCGAACCTGGAAGGGATATGAGTTCAGGCTATGCGCATATCGGTTGTGGTAAACTTTTCGCGCCCGTCAACCGTTTTATAGAACAGTAGTAAAGGGAAATGGAGTACTATGCAAAGGCCCGGCGCAGCGCTCACTGAAGATGAAATACTGATCACCCGGTTTCAGGGAGGTGACGACGAAGCGTTCGACCGACTGATGGCTATTCACACCGATAAGATATTTGCTCTTGCGTGGGGTGTGCTTCAGAATAGGGAGGATGCGATCGACGCCACGCAGGAGGTTTTCATCAAGCTGCACAGCGCATTGGACAAATTTCCCGCTGCTAATAACTTGAATGCCTGGCTGTATCGCGTTTGCCTGAACCATTGCATAGACCGCAAGCGCAGAGCGAAATGGACATCTCCTCAGCTCAGTGATGAGGATTGGGAGCGTTTGAGAGGCCCGGAAAGTAACGAGCCTGAGTATCAAGCATGTCAAAGCGAGACCGGTCGAATAATCCGCAACGCCGTCGACAAGCTGCCCGAACGCCAGAGGCTGGTATTTATATTGCGCCACTATAAGCTGCTGTCAATCAAGGAGATCGGAGAGGCGATTGGATGCACCCAGGGAGCGGTTAAGGCTCATCTATCCCGCGCCACTGCACGCGTGAGGGACGAGCTTAGGGGAACTGATATTTATCAGTCCTCGGAGGTTGAATAAAATGAATTGCAGGCAAGCACGAGAATTGATGGGAGCGTATCTTTATGGCGATCTTGCGCCCGAACAGATGAGGGAGGTCAGGGTTCACGCAAAAGATTGCAGAGCGTGCCGGGCTGATCTGCTGTCGCGCGGCAGGGTGGTATCCTCCCTTAATGACGCCACTCCTACCCTTTCCGATATGGATCGCCAGAGAATTGCCTGGTCGGTTAAGGGAGCGGTTAATAGACAGCAGGTTCGGAAAAGGCCGTTGATCATACGACTTGCTCCAACTGCGGCGCTGGCTTTTGCGGTGTTGACGACCGGATTTTTCGCGGGAAAGATGACAAGTCGGCCACCTCAACATGCGCCGGAAGCGGATAAGCGCCCGGTTCAGGCCACCGCAAGAATCAAGATCACCGAAGTAAGTTCGGAACAGGAAAAAACAGTGGAAGCCGCCGATAAGGTGATCGATCTTATGCGAACTATCGGCCAGCCGGCTGCAATTCCGGGGCCTTCTCGCGAGACCGCTCCGGGAAGGGGACAGCAGCAGACTCGACACAATATTCTATCCTCTCAGGATGTATTTGAGATGCGCGAACCTCTAGCAATACTCGAATCTGCTGCCGAGCCGAAGGAATCTGATACGGAGTTGCAGAAAACTGAAATGGAGGCGGATGCTGAGAGTGTGAAGCTTCCTGAAATTCACAATCCTAAAAACGCGGAGACTACTCCGCCCGAAGACCAATAGAGATCAATGGCGACTTGCAATCGAATTATAATGTCCGGGCTTGCTCTGGCGACTTTGCTGTCTTTGTCTGTCGCGGCTGCGGCGCAAACTCCAGCCACCGTAGAGGTCCTTCCGCTGGAGCCTCAGATATCCGGCCCTGTACTGCTTATCGACGGCAAACTGGCAGCAATCGAAAATGTGGAAATGGCCGTGCGCGGTCAGCAGGTGATGATCTGGATTCGAGAACTGGAAAAGATCGGCTGGGGCACGGTGCAGCAAGGGGACTCCCCCGAAAAGACCGTATTCAAATCCGGCTCAATCACGCTGACCTTTATAAAAAATCAGGGACACGCGCTGGTCAATTCCCTCAACGTCCAACTCCCCATCGAGACTTATCTCAAAAACGGACGATTGATGGTGCCTTTATCTTTTGTGGCAAAATCGCTGGGTTATATGTATGACCTGAGCATGCGCCCTGTGGCAACCATCTCCACCACTCCTCCGCCTGCGCCGCCAAAGCCAAACGGCATACAGGGCCGAGTGCTGTATCGCGGACAGGGCGTGGGAGGAATCAAGGTATCACTGGTCGACCCGGGTTACAACACAATTAAAGGATTTTTGGCGACCTCCAACGATGATGGGGATTATACTTTCGATTCGCTGCCCGATGGCAAATATCTCGCTTATGTGTGGGTTGGGAATAACCCGGATTATTTCAATCGAGTCTCAGAGGAAACCGAAGTCGACGGCGGCAAAACAGTCGAGTTGAAGCCGATCAATCTTGGCAGAATAGTGCATCCGATTCGACCTAAAGAAGAGCAGTCGATACCGGCGGTGGCTAAATATTTTTTCGAATGGACGGAATGCGAGGGAGCGGCCTCATATAAGCTGGTGATTACCAAACAGGGATCACAGCAGGAGTTGATATCCCATACAACTGCCAACCCGAAAGCCGAGGTCGCCACGACAAAACTGTCCCCCGGTAGTATATATATAGCCGATGTCGAGGCAAGAGACTCGGAAGGACGATTCCTTGGAGGCACAATCGGCGCGGGCGGCAAGTTGTGGACTTTCAGCATATCGGATGGCAAACAATAAGCGTATTGACGAGCCTGTAGTTATCGGGATAGGCAAGGCCACGTATTCCACTCAATCCGCATTTTACAGAAAGGTATTGAATCATTGGGACCTATTAAGCTGAGAATTATGAGTTGCAACATTCGAAAGAATGTCAAACAAGATGCCGAGACCGGGGACAACTGGGAAGCGCGAGAGGAGTTTTGCGCGCAGGTCATGGCTTCAAACAGCGCGGATATCATCTGCATTCAGGAGGCCGCCAATCAACACTATCACGATCTGCGGGCAAGGCTGCTCAGGTATGACTGCTATGGAATGGCCAGCCGCAATCCTTTATATACTCCGGACAATATGATTCTTTTTGACCGCAGCCGTTTTGAACTGATTTTTGCCGGAGGGTTCTGGCTTTCTGAGACGCCTCACATCGAAGGCTCAAAATCATGGGACTGCGCGAACCCTCGCTACGCGAACTACGTGCATCTGCGCGACTATGAATCCAGAAAAATATTCAGGGTGTGGAACACGCACTTCGACCACATCGGACATACGGCTCGCAAGATGCAGGCTCAGATGATAGTGCAGGCAAGCCAGGTCTTTCCGGAGGACCTTCCGCAACTGCTGACCGGGGACTTTAATGCCGATATGAAACATCCGGCCTACGCCGTTATGAAGGAAGGCGGATGGGCCGACACTTACAGCGCAGTGCACGGCCCTGAGGACCCCGGCTTCACATTCCACGCTTTCTTAGGCCCGGCCTACGCCGAGTCGCGCCCTGCCAGTAAGATTCCGGGTAAGATCGATTTTATATTCAGCCGCGGCCCGGTCGAAACGCACGACTCCAGTATCATCAAAGACAGCAAGAACGGCCACTTTCCCAGCGATCACTACTTCGTGCTGGCGGACGTCGCACTGGGGTAGTAAAGCAGGTTTGAGCCGGCTAGGTATGATATTCTGCGTTGATTTTCACGTAGTCGTATGAGAAGTCACACGTGAACGCGGTCGCTCGCTCGTCTCCCAGGCCGAGGCTGAGCGTGATCGTAAGGTCTTTCTCCAGCATAGGCTTTCGGGCGATGGCCGGGTCGGGATGCAGCGGCTCGCCGTTTTCCACTATCTTCACGTCGCCGAAGTAAAGCGTGGTTTTTTCCGGGACAATCCGCGCCTCGGACCTGCCGGCTGCGCACAGCACCCGTCCCCAGTTTGGGTCCTCGCCGAAAATAGCAGTCTTGACCAGGGGAGAGTTTGCAATGGTCATCGCTGCGGATTTGGCGTCCGAATAGCTGGCTGCGTCAACTACGTGCACTTCGACGTATTTGGTAGCCCCTTCGCCGTCTTTGGCGCATGCGATGGCGAGATCGCGACAGACCTGCCCTAGAGCTTTGTCAAACATCTCGAATTCAGGAGTCCCGTCTTTGATTTCCGGGCATTGCGAGGCTCCGTTAGCCAGAACGATCAGGGAATCATTGGTGCTCATATCGCCGTCCACGGTAAGCGAATTGAAGCTGCATTCCACATTTGATACCAGCGATTTGCGCAACAACGGGGCCGATATGACGACATCGGTGGTAATAAAACACAGCATGGTCGCCATATTGGGACAGATCATCCCGGCTCCCTTGCACATTCCGCCCACCCGCACTTTTTTGCCGCCTATTTCGATCTCATAAGCCGAGGTTTTAGGCGCTGTGTCGGTGGTGATAATCGCACGAGATGCCTGCGCTCCGCCATCATAAGAGAGGTTGGCGACGGCATTTTTCACTCCTGCCTCGATTTTATCCATCGGCAGGGGGACCCCTATTATGCCGGTTGAAGCATTGAGCACCTCATCAGGATCGACTCCCAGCAACTCCCCTGCGAAGTCGCAAATTCGATGTGCGGCACTCAGGCCAGGCGCTCCGGTGCAGGCATTGGCGTTTCCACTGTTTTTGACTACGGCTCTGGCGTATCC
>JAAYKE010000105.1 GCA_012522575.1 Armatimonadota bacterium
CAAACTATGTCATTTCGAACGCAGTGAGAAATCTGCTTTTTTCGATGTCCGAGGTCAGATGTCCGAAGTTCGAGCCGGTATCGCCAACCCATTCCCAAGCTCTAACCTCCAACTTCTAACCTCTAAACCGTAGTTGCTGGCCTATCTGTCCCAGCCAGATAATCTATCAATGAACACCTGCTGTCCGAGACGGAGATCGGACACTACGGGCAGGAGTACTCATTATTCGTCAACTGTTACGGCGCGTTTTAGATGTTGCCTGAGTTGGTCTGTGCTGTTAAAATGTAGTCAGCTTGAGCGCAAAACCGATGGGCATTGCGCCAGGGATTGAGGTTCACTGGATTTTGATTACCGCAAAAAAGATCAAGAACGCAGGCGTTACTCCTGTCGCCGTGCTGCTCGGACTGCTGCTCATATTTATAAACAATCTCTGGATTACGATTATCGAGGTAAGGTGGTATGCCCTGGATGGCACCTGCCTGCCGATTTTTATAACGCCTATTTTCATCCTCTTCGTGACGTGCATGGTCAATCTGATTGTGCGCAAGGTTGCGCCATCGCTCGCGTTGAGTCGGGGGGAACTGCTCACTATATATATTATGATCGTTATGGGAGCTACCCTGGCTTCTCATGACCTCATTCAGAACCTCTTCGGCACCCTCGGGCATCCGCACTATATGGCCAACGAATCCAATCAGTATGAGAAGCTGTTCTGGCGATACCTGCCTGAGCAGTGGTTCGTCACCGATAAAGTGGCGTTGAAGGGGTTTTATGCGGGCGGCGTGGATCATCCCTTTGTGTGGTCGATAATAAGGTTCTGGCTGGTTCCGCTGGCGTTGTGGGGACTTCTGGCGCTGGTGATGATCGCCATGATGCTGTGCATTAATATATTGATCCGCAAGCAGTGGACTGAAAACGAGAAGCTGGTCTTTCCTCTGGTTCAACTCCCTATCGCGATGACCTCTGAGGATGCCGGCAGGAAGTTTTATTCCAGCAAACTTATGTGGGCGGGATTCGCGGTCGCGATGACCATCGGCGTGATCAACGGGCTGCACGCGCTCTACCCTTCGATGCCGGAGCTTACAGGGGTTAAGCAGTATAGTATCGGTCAATTTTTCACTGCTCGGCCCTGGAATGCGGTCAATCGACTGCGGGATTTTAATATCTCGATGTATCCGTTTATGATCGGTCTGGCGTATTTTATACCGCTGGATTTGTCATTTTCCTGCTGGTTTTTCTATGTGGCGCGCAAGGCATGGCAGGTTGTGGGCGCGGCTATGGGTTGGGATGGAGCGGGGAATTCAGGGTTCCCATATTGGGATGCGCAGTCGTCCGGCGCGTGGCTGGCGCTTAGTATTGTGATCGTGGTTGCGGCAATGCCTCATCTCAAATCTGTCTGGAGGCAGGCATTTTCCGGGGAGGGCGCAGAGGAAGATATATCCGAAGGGGATATTTATCGCAAAGCCATCTACGGGCTGGCCCTTGGATTTGTGACGCTGCTGGTTCTAGGCAGATTAATGGGCTTGCAGTTGCACTTCGCCATTATATTCTTTGTGCTGTATTTTTTGATTTCCATCGGAATCACCAGGGTGCGGGCGGAACTGGGTACGCCGCATGAGATTTATTTCGTAAATCCACAGCAGATTATGGTAGGGCTGCTTGGGTTCAACGTGATAGGCATAGCCAATATGACGGCTCTGCAGTCGATGTACTGGTTCAATCGCTGCTACCGGAGCCACCCGATGCCCAACCAATTGGAATCGATGAAAATGGCGGACGGCACGACCATCAAAATTCGCCCGCTTATTTTTATATTGATGCTGTCGGCGGCGTTTGGGCTGCTGACTTCCTATTGGGCTAACCTGCACGTCACATATTCGGCGGGAGCTACGGGAAAGTCGCTTGGGTTCAAGTGGTGGGTAGGAGCGGAGTCGTTCGACCGCCTGACTCAGTTAATCAGAAACAAACCCTCCACCGACATTGTCTGGATAATTCACGTGATTTTAGGAGCCGTGATAGTGACGGCACTTAATCTGGTGCGCGGAGCCTTCGTTGCGTGGCCGTTTCATCCGGCTGGTTATGCTCTGGCTATCAGCTTCGCGATGGATTACTTCTGGTTTACCTTCTTTGTCGCCTGGCTGATCAAGTTGATTATCGTGCGCTACGGCGGTATGAAGCTGCACAACACCTTCGTGCCATTCTTTTTGGGGCTGGTGCTGGGAGTCTTCGTTATCGGCTCTTTGTAGTCGATTGTCGGGCCGATCATCAACCAGCAGGCTTACAGGATACTTATTTGACCAGCAGGGTCCAAAGGATTCCTGCGGCCAGCACGATGCGATATATCGCAAACGCATTCAGACGTCGGCTCTGCAGGAAATTCATCAGAAAACGAATCGCAAAATACCCTGATACCGCCGCTGCGATGAACCCGACTAAAAGTATAATGCCCTGATTCGGCTCAAGGCCGGTTTCGAATACATCCATTGCCTGCTTCACGCCAGCGCCCAGAATCACCGGAGTCGACAGCAGGAAGCTGAATCTGGCAGCGGCAGCCCTGTTCAGGCCGCGACTCAAACCCGCTATAATCGTGATTCCCGAACGTGAGACTCCCGGAAACAGCGCCATAGCCTGCGCGATGCCGATGATGATATAGTCCGCGTAGTTCATCTCGCCAACTCCGCGCTTCTGGCTGCATATCTTTTCGGCAAGCATCATAATAATCGCCACAACCGCCAGCGCGGCGGCGATCGCGGGGATCATCCACACCTTGTCCCTCATTGCCTCAATCTGTGCGTCCAATTTTATGCCGACTATGGCTGCCGGTATTGTGGCCACCGCGATAGGAATAAGCAGCCTGCCGCTGCCTTTTACTTCATCGTCCGTTGAATATGGCTGCCGCAGCTTGATTCGTCTGCCAAATGAAGCAAAAATCGATATCCAATCCTTCCAGAAAAAGCCCAGCAACGCGACGAGGGTTCCCATGTGTAAAGCGACATCGAACGTCACCGAGCTTGTATCCCAGCCGAAAAGCCTCTGTAAAAGAAGCAGGTGAGCGGAACTGCTGACGGGGATAAACTCGGTGAGACCCTGAATTATGCCGAGGATGATGGATTGGATGATTTGCAAATTGATAACCTCACTTTATAGGGAAATAATATGGACGGTATATTCGTATGGTTGGCTTAGTTGGCCGAGTTTGGCAGGGCGCGTTCCCCCGCGTCTCTAGGCATAACATAGTATTGCTTAATGATCTGGCGAATAATCGCGGCAACCGGAGCAGCCAAAAACATCCCGATCAACCCAAAGAACTCCGCCGCAATCAGCAGCACGACTATCACAACCGCAGGGTGCAACCGCAGCCTGCGTCCAATCAATTGCGGCATAATGAACTTGCTCTCGCTGAAATGCACGGCGATGACAAATAACATGAGATACAACGGCACTTCGATTCGTCCCGGAGAACTCAGCGCACCGACGAGCACGATGGGGATGCCGCTTGCCAGAGGGCCAATGACCGGGATGGCTCGCGTGACTCCCGCAAACAAGGCCAGCACCACAACGTATTTTATATTGAGCAGGCTGAGAAATATCCCCGTGAGCACACCGGCGATAATGCACAAAATCAACTGGCCGAAAATATAGCTCTGCAGCATCTCGCCGGACATTCGACCGATGCGAATGGCTTCTCTGCGCCGACTGCGGGGAATCAGCGAGTAAAGCTCGGAGGTGATGGTGCGATAATCATATACGAAATAGAACGCCAGCACGGGTATCAATACAAGTTCGAGCATGACTTTTATAGACGACCCGGCAATTTGCAGCAGTCCCTCCAGGTAGTCCTTTGCCCACGCCGAGACCTTGCTGTAGTCGATCGCCATAACGATATCCCTGCCCTCTTCAGGCAGCGACTCCCACGTGCTGTGCAGGAAGTCCAGAAACGTCTTTTGATAATCCCCGAAACTGCTGACAAAATCGTTGAGTTCGTTTGTGAAAGGGGATATAAACAGGCTGATGCCGGCTGCAAACAGCGATAAGCCGACCGCGAATACTAAAATAGTGGCCAGCAGCCTTTGTGTTTTGGGGTGGAGTCGGCGGGATCGCTTTCGACACAGCCATTCGACGCCCGGCAATAAAATATAGGTAAGCAACACAGCGGCCAGAACCGAGATCACCACGGCGCGTATTCTGTAGATCACATAGCACATGAACACGGTTATCGCGAGAATGACGATCCATTTCGCGATGCGCTTGATTATCTCCCATGTGGGATTTATCGTATTGGAACCGTTGCTATCCATTGCCAAAATATCGAGACCTGATGATCTCCCAAATCCTTTTTGCTGCGTTTCCGTCGCCGTAAGGGCTTTTTGCCGCGGCCATCATATTATACGCCGATTCGTCGGTGAGCAGTCTGTCCGCTTCATATACGATAGCATCGGTATTTGTGCCCACCAGCTTTGCATTGCCCGTTTGCACCCCTTCCGGGCGCTCAGTTGTCTTGCGAAGCACCAGCACCGGTTTGCCAAGTGAAGGGGCCTCTTCCTGCACCCCACCGGAGTCTGTAAGAATCAAATGCGAAGCCTTCATCAAATGTACGAAAGGAACGTAATCCGGCGGCTCGATAAGCGCCACGCGCGGGATATTTTCCAACTCCGGCACTACCGTATCGCGCACTATCGGGTTCTTGTGCATAGGAAAAATAAAAGTCACATCAGCATGCCTGCTCGCGATTTCCCTGATCGCCCGGCATATATTTTTCAGCGGCTCTCCCCAGTTTTCCCGCCTGTGAGCCGTCAGCAGCACCATTCTGCCGGATTCCAGCGCACGGGAAATGCGCTCATCGCTGAATGAATATTCGCGCGCCGCTATTCCGAGAAGGGCATCTATTACCGTGTTGCCCGTTACAAATACATCGTCTTCGCTTATCCCTTCGGCCAGAAGGTTCTTTCGGGCAAGCTCGGTAGGCGCGAAGTGGAGATCGGTCATCATCGCGGTCAGGCGACGGTTCATTTCCTCCGGATATGGATCGTATTTATTATCCGTCCGCAGGCCGGCCTCGATATGACCAAACGGAATCTTATTGTAAAAGGCCGCGAGGGATGCGATAAAAGTCGTGGAGGTATCTCCCTGCGCCAGGATAAGCTGCGGCTGTGTTTGTTTGATAACATCATCCAGCCCCGCAAGCGCACGAGTCGTGATTTGTGCGAGAGTCTGCCGGGCGGACATTATATTGAGGTCATAGTCAGGATGCAGGTCGAACGCTTCGAGCACCTGCGCCAGCATTTCTCTATGCTGCCCGGTGACCGCCAAAACCAGGTCAGCCTCATCTTTATGACGCATCAATTCGTTTACTACGGGAGCCATTTTCACCGTGTCCGGCCTGGTTCCGCACACCGCAAGCGTTTTGAATTTTTTTACCGAGTTCATAACCCTACTTTCCCGCAGCTCCCAGCCGACAGAACAGCCAGTATGCAACCGAACAACTCGCTATTGTGATAGCGTAAATACACCAGATAACCTGCCTGTGCGACAGGCCTTTTTTGACCAGGCGATGATGCAGATGAGTGGTGTCCGCCTCACCAATACTCTTTCCGGCAGCCGCGCGCTTGAGCACTACGAACGTCGTATCGAAGAGCGGGACCGCCAATACTAGTATCGGCACGACCATCGCTAAAAGTGCAGTAATTTTCAGAGTTCCGAGAATTGATATTCCGGCGAGGGTAAATCCGAGGAACTGCGCTCCCACCGTGCCCATAAAAACCTTGGCAGGAGGATAATTGAAACGAAGAAATCCGATTGCAGCCCCGCAAAGGGCCGAAGCCATAGCCGCCGACATCGCCCTGCCGGGAAAATGAGCCGCCATAAGCGCCAAAGTGCCGGCAGCAATCGCAGAAATGCCCGCCGCCAGCCCGTCCAGCCCGTCCATGCAGTCTACAGCCTTGGTCACCATCAAAACCCATATAACAGTGACGGGGATGCTCCATAAGCCAAATTCGACGCGGATCGGGCTGACAATGCCGTAGATACGAACCTTAAACGCGCATAAAATAAGCCCGGCAAGCAGTATCGTGGCGGCCTGCGCCCAACCCGGAAGCTCGTATTTGTCGTCGAGGATGCCGACTATTGCGACCAGGGTTCCGCCGATAACGATTCCGGTCGCCTGCGGGCTGATGTTGACTTTGCCGCTGATCACTACCGCGGCAAATATAGCGATTATGAATCCGGCATAAATAGCCAGCCCGCCCAGCAGAGGAGTCGGGACGGCGTGCACCCGACGCCCGCCCGGGTTCGCGACTATTCCCCTGCTCTGCGCGAATCGCCGAACAACCGTGGTCAGCACATAGGCCACTGCTACGGCAATTGCCGCAGTCATAATATTGATGATCATAGAGTCCGCCCGGTCATCCTGGAACCAAACTCGCCTGTATGGTCATAAGGATCCCTATATGCACATTTTGTGAGTGTCAGACCGGATAAACCGGAAACGCATCCGCCAAAGCACGCGCTTCGCGGGCAACACTCTCCCTGACTGCGACTTCCGCTGCGGAGTCGCCGAGATTAGTCACGCATCGCATAATCAAATCCGCGATCTTCGCCATCTCAGGTTCTTTCATGCCACGGGTGGTCACACACGGAACGCCGATGCGGATGCCGCTTGTGACCATCGGCTTTTGCGTATCAAACGGGATCATATTTTTGTTTGCGACAATTCCCACCTCATCGAGCGCTTCCTGCGCGGCCTTGCCTGTTATGCCCAGCGGAGTGAGATCAACAAGCATAAGGTGTGTGTCCGTCCCGCCGCTCACCAGCCTGATGCCTCGGTTTGCAAGCTCCTCGGCCAGCGCACGCGCGTTCAGCTTAACCTGTCGCTGATAGTCCTTAAACGAAGGCTGCATTGCCTCTTTCAGGCATACGGCCTTAGCGGCAATCACATGAACCAGCGGCCCGCCCTGCAATCCGGGAAATACAGCCCTGTCTATCGCCTTTGCATGTTCAGCCTTGCACAGCACTATGCCTGAGCGCGGCCCGCGCAGGGTTTTGTGTGTCGTGAACGTCACCGCATCGCAATATGGAACCGGGGACGGATGCTCCCCAGCCGCCACAAGTCCGGCAGTGTGCGCTATGTCAGCTAGCAACACCGCTCCGACCGAGTCCGCAATTTTGCGAAACCGCGCGAAGTCGATATACCTCGGATACACCGTCGCGCCTGTCATAATCGCCTTCGGTCGGCATTCTTCGGCCAGTTGTTGAATTTTGTCGTAATCGAGCAGTTCGGTTTCCGGGTCCACTCCGTAGGCGCATGACTGATATAGCGTGCCGGAGAAGTTGACGGGACTGCCGTGGGTCAGATGTCCGCCGTGCGCAAGTTCCATCGCAAGAATCCGGTCACCGGGTTTGAGAAATGCAAAATATGCGGCCATATTGGCCTGAGAACCGGCGTGCGGCTGAACGTTCGCGTGCTCTGCGCCGAACAGTTCCTTTGCTCGTTCTATGGCGATGGTTTCCACGGTGTCGGCGTTCTCGCAGCCGCCATAGTAACGCTTAAGGGGATAGCCCTCAGCATATTTATTGGTCAGAACCGATCCCGTCGCTTCCATGACCGCTTTGCTGACGTAGTTTTCTGACGCTATAAGCAGTATTTTATGGTTTTGCCGCTCGACATCCAGACGTATTGCCTCTGCAATTTCAGGGTCTGCCTGCTCCAGCGGCCGATTGATCTCACTCATTAGTGTGCTCTCGCTATTCCCCACTATGTGCCTCCCTCACTTATCGAGCGCGTTGATCTTATTAACACGCCTCTCGTGGCGTGATCCCGATTCAAAATCCGTATCCAAAAATGCTTTTGCGATCTCCAAAGCCAGGCCGCCCCCGACTACTCTGGCTCCCATGCCAATCACGTTCGCGTTGTTGTGTTTTCTGGACATTATCGCAGAATACACGTCAGAGGTCGCCCCTGCGCGAATGCCCGCAATTTTATTTGCCGCAATAGTTATCCCGATCCCGGTCCCGCAGATGAGGATTCCCCTGTCGAACTCGCCCTTCGAGACAGCCCCGGCAACTGCAACGGCTATATCGGGATAGTCGACCGACTCGACTGAATGAGCGCCGAGGTCGGTGATATCATATCCCTCGTCGAGAAGTGATTTGGTGAGTTCCTCTTTCAGGTAAAAGCCTGCG
Source organism: Armatimonadota bacterium (assembly GCA_012522575.1). GTDB lineage: Bacteria > Armatimonadota > UBA5829 > UBA5829 > UBA5829 > DTKD01. The sequence continues at coordinate 8,179 of JAAYKE010000105.1, forward strand.
TGGTCAGAACCTATGGCAATTTTCAGCTTCCTCGCGTTGTTGTCGTCCATACCAGCCCTCCAGCACAATAATTATAGACTGGGCGGATAGCGTTGTAAAGCGATCCGTAATCCGGTAACAACTCACTCTTGGTGAGTGGTTGTAATGGCTGGCCTCTGTCCCAGCCACACAAACTATGTCATTTCGAACGAAGTGAGAAATCTGCTTTTTCGATGTCCGAGGTCATATGTCCGAAGTTCGAGCCGGTATCGCCAACCCATTCCCAACCTCTAACCTCTAGACCGCTGTTACGGACTACGGATTACGTAACAGTTCACGGATGATGAGTACTCGATATGTGGCTTCAGGGAAGGGATTCGGAGATCCCTATCCATCAAAGATTTACGGAAAATTAGAGCTTTGCTGCCGCCGCCCGGTCGACAATCCAAAGCAATCGGCCATGCGTCGGCCTGACAGCCTGCACAGGGTGCATCTCGATATCCTCCGTGCCGCTCATTGCATCAGCCAGAGCCTGTGCCTTGCTTTCTCCAAGTACCAGAATAATGACGCTGTGGGCGCGGTTAATCAACGGAATGGTGAGGGTGAGGCGATCGGTGGCGAGTTTTTGGACGTAATTCGACACAGCGAGTCTGCCGGTTTCGTTCAAGGCCGGCGAATATGGAAAAAGAGACGCCGTGTGGGTGTCATCTCCCATGCCCAGCACTATCAGATCGAAACGCGGATCACGTCCCATTACTGCGTGTATATTCTGCTCATAGCGCCCGGCTGCGGTCTCAGGGGAGAGTTCTCCCTCGAATCGATGTATGCCGGTCTCAGGAATCGGCACGGTAGCCAAAAGCAGGTCGTGGACCATGCGATAGTTGCTGTCAAGAGAATCCGGAGGAACGCAACGCTCATCGACAAAGAACAGTTCCGTGCGATACCAGGGGACGGTGGCAAGGTGTTCTTCGGCCAGTGATTCATACATCCCCTTGGGCGTGCTCCCGCCAGAGACCGCGACGCAAAACCTCCCCTGCTCCGCTACCGATCGAACGGCAGCACAAGCAAACCTGTCCGCAGCCTCGCGGGATGCAGCGGACTCGTTTTCACATATCAATATATTCGCAGGTCTCATATCCGCACCTATAACCTGAATCTGGTCGATTTCTCATCGGCAAGTTCCAACTGCCTCAATATCTGCAACGCCAGCCCAATCGATTTCATAAATACGCGATCTTTGCGATATGAGCTGAGAGCTATCGCCGCCAGTTGCGCATCCGCAATATCCGGCGCCTCAATCACCTTTTTGGGCAGGCAAATATCGCGGCAGTCCTCGGTGAGTGATAGCTGCGTATCGGAAACGGCCTCGGTGGTAAACGTGCCGGCCTTCCCGTTATACCCACAATTCATCGTAACCGAAAGCAATCGACCTGTCCTCAACTTAGATGGCTCAGGAAACAGCCGCACAACGACGGGTCTGTCATCCTGCCGGGCGGAAATCCTGTAGCCCTCGTCTCTGGAATGAAAGACCTCCGTTGGCGCAATGCCGAGCCTCTCCATCAGCCAGGACGCAAATAGAAGAGGTGCGCTTTCGGGAACTGATGAAGCGTCCGATCCGGAATATCTGACCGTCACCTCGGCGATCTGCTCAAGACAACGCCTCAGCGATGGGGCGTCGAAATGCTGCGCTGTTGCTTCTCTCCAATCCTGTATGGAAATCCAGCCCAAATCCCGCAGGCTTCTTCTGCCTTCGTCTATTTTGCTCAATCGGTCGATAGCCCGCAGATTCGGGGCAGTTTTGCCTGAGATCCGGGAATCGACTACGACATGGTCCGCCACGCGCAGCAGGTCAATAAAATCAGCGTCTTCGGAGTGTATTTCTCCATAGACCCACAAATATACCGGCACGTTCGGTATCAACAACGGCAGCGTCATTCCCGATACCGGCCCGCCATCCGCATACAGCCTGATCACCTCACCGCACAATCTCTTGTCTCCGCGTTCGCTGATCCCGCAAATGAGGGATACCGAGGCGGGCTGTGTCTTTTTTGCTGCAAGATCGACTAAAATGGTGCGACCAGTCAAATGGGACAGAATTTGCGAAGCGTTTTCGAATGCGCGATCGGCAAGCTCGGTGTTTGCGGCGTATATCACGAGATTGAGCATCACCGCCTTTGATGTGGGAACCGCGCCTCCCTGCTCGATTGCCTGAGTGTACAGGGCGGTGAGACGTGAATCCAGGCTGGACAGGTTCTTCACCGACTCGCTGACTGCGGTCTCATAGGTTTTTTTATGCTCGTTCATAGCCTTCGCCATCCTCTTCCATCCCGTCGAATCAAATCCGATGATTCACGCGGTCCCCAACTGCCCGGTAAATATGGATACGCCGATGTGTTCTTTATGCGCCACCCGTCCAAAATCGGCTGAACCACCTCCCAGGTGGCCTCCAGCGAATCAGCGCGGCTAAACAATCCGGCGTCCCCAAGCATCGCATCCATCAGGAGTCGCTCGTAGGCGTCAGGGGCCGACTCGCCAAAGGCCGACTCATAAGCGAAGTCCATTTTAACCGGCTGGATTCTATAGTCCAGACCCGGTACCTTTGCCTGGAAAATCATGGATATGCCTTCGTCGGGCTGGATATTTAGCGCAATCACGTTGGGCGTTATCTCGTCGCGGTGGGATTCCCCGAAGAGTATTTTGGGCACGGTTTTTAGTTGTATGCCTATCTCCGTGACCCGTTTTGCCAGTCGCTTGCCTGTACGGACATAAAACGGAACCCCGGCCCATCGCCAATTGTCCACGTAAAATTTGGCCGCTATGAACGTTTCGGTGGTGGAATCGGGGTCTACATCGCGCTCCTCTCTATAGCTGCGCGCTTTCTCTCCAAGCAGCATCCCGCCGGTATATTGTCCCCGCACCGTATAATCCTCTACCTGATGCGGCTCCATCTTGCGAATCCCGGCAAAGACTTTCATCTTCTCATCGCGCACCGCGTCGGCGTCAAGGGAGACGGGCGGCTCCATGCAGACCAGGGATAGAATCTGAAGCACATGGTTTTGCACGATGTCCCTCAGCGCGCCTGTACGGTCATAAAATGCGCCTCTGGACTCTATCCCAATCGACTCCGCAACCGTTATCTGCACCGAATCTACGTATCTGGCGTTGAGCAGAGGCTCGACGAACTCGTTAGCGAAACGAAAGACGAGAATGTTCTGCACGGTCTCTTTGCCAAGATAATGGTCGATGCGATATATCTGATCCTCGGAAAATGAACTCAACAGAACCCGGTTTAGCTCTCTGGCAGATTCAAGATCGGTTCCGAAGGGTTTTTCTACGACCAGTCGACGCCACCCGTGGCCAGATTGGTCTTTTGCAAGCCCGACATATCCCAGGTCTCGGGCTGCAGAGGCAAACGCGGCGGGGGGAATCGCGAAATAGAAAAGATAATTTCCCTCCGTGCCAATGCGCGGGTCCAATTCGGCCAGGCGATTTTTCAGGTCCAATAACCCGGAGTTATTGTTTTCTCCGCGGCTGACGAAATAGATATGTTCAGCGAAAGTATCCCAATCGGACCCGGTCGTCGGCAGATAGGAACCTGCAGCCGCAATGGAGCCTCGCACAGTTTCCCTGTAGCTCTCATCGGTGAGGCTTTCGTTGGCATAGGAGACGATGGCAAATCCCCTCGGAAGCAGGTCGGATCGATGCAGTCGGTATAGAGCGGGCAGCAGTTTTCTGTGCGCGAGGTCCCCTGTGCCGCCGAATATGACGAATATGCACGGGTCTACGGCTCTTTCGCGCGTAAGACCTTCCCGCAGCGGGTTTACGTCGAGTGAAAGGCTCATTCGTGCTTCACCTCGTGACCTCCGAATTTATTGCGCAGGGCGGCAATGACCTTCGCGCTGAACGATTCGTCCTGCCGCGACCGAAAACGCATCATCAGCGAGAGTGCGATAACCGGCGCAGGGATGCTCTGATCGATTGATTCCGTCAGAGTCCATCGCCCTTCCCCGGAATCGTCAACCCAACCCTTGATCTGCTCCAAATCCGGAGAATCCGCAAACGCCAACTCCGCAAGCTCCAGCAGCCATGATCGTATTACGCTGCCGCGATTCCACAGGCGGGAAAGCTCGCACAGGTCGTATTCGAACGGAGAACCCTTCAGGATTTCGAACCCTTCGGCATACGCCTGCAGCATAGCATATTCGATTCCGTTGTGAACCATCTTCGAGAAATGACCCGACCCGGATTGTCCGACATAGGAGTATCCGCCTTCGACTGCAAGGTCGCGAAACACGGGTTCGGCCAGCTCAAAGGCTTGTTTGTCTCCTCCTATCATCAGGCAATAGCCCTCTTCATCTCCCCAGATGCCGCCGCTCACCCCGACATCCAGAAAACTCAGATCCTTCTCGGCCATGCGTTTGCCTCGGGTGATGGAATCTTTATAAAACGAATTGCCTCCGTCGATTATTATATCCCCGCTTGACAGCACGCCGGCCAGCGCATCAATGGCTCCATCGACAGCGCCTCCGGCAGGAACCATAACGATTGTCACCCTCGGCTGCGTGAGCATATCCGGCAACGATGCGATAGAATCAGCCCACCGAATGCCCTGCCGCGCAGCTTCATCGCTTTTTGCCGGGGCCGTATCATACCCTGCTACGTTGTGTCCCGTTCTGGCGAGCCTGGCCCCCATTCCCATTCCCATTCGACCCAAACCGACAATGCCGATATCCATTTTGATCATCTCCCACGTAATGAGGTTCGATTGGATAATACCCAAAAATGGGCAAGCATAGCAATGTTGGGCAATAAACGCTACAATATCCTGACAATCAGCGGCCTTGGAAAGTAACAACTCACTTTTCGTGAGTGATTGTATTGGCTGGTCTCTGTCCCAGCCACAAAAACTATGTCATTTCGAACGAAGTGAGAAATCTGCTTTTCCGTAAATCGCGAAAGCACGAAAGAAGCAAAACCCGGAAAAGAGAAGGGAAAAAGCAGATTCCTCGGCATTTGCCTCGGAATGACAATTTACTTGACGCATTCAAGTGTAGTGGATGGCATCTGTCCTAGCCTAGTCCGAGACGGAGATCGGACACTACGGACAGGAGTACAAATCATTCGTGAGATGTTACATTGGGAAGTGAACTTGCGGGGCTGCCTTTAACTTTGCTATCCTTTTTATGATTTGCCGAAAGGCGGAGATGGAGTGATATTATGTCTGAACCTGTCATCGACCCGAAACTGGACGATCTTGCCGTAAATGCAATCAAATTTTTGTCTGTTGACGCCATCGAAAAGGCTCGATCCGGGCATCCGGGCATGCCGATGGGAGCCGCCGACTATTCATATACCCTGTGGGCAAAGCATCTGCGATATAACCCAAAAGACACTGCCTGGCCAAACAGGGACAGGTTTGTGTTGTCTGCCGGGCACGGCTCGATGCTGCTTTATTCGCTGCTGCACCTCGCCGGATTTGATATATCCCTTGATGATATAAAAGAATTCCGTCAATGGAACAGCAAGACTCCAGGTCACCCGGAAAGGGAGCCTCAACACGGCATCGAAACCACAACCGGCCCTCTGGGACAGGGAATATCAAACGCTGTCGGGATGGCGATGGCGCAAACGAGACTGGCGGCGCTGTTCAATAAGCCGGGCTATGACGTTGTGGACAACCATATATTCGTGATCGCCAGCGATGGAGATCTGCAGGAAGGCATCAGCCACGAATCCTGCGGTCTCGCCGGCCACCTCGGACTGGGCAGCCTGATCGTGATATACGATGATAATCATATCTCTATTGAGGGAAACACCGACCTGGCCTACTCGGATAATGTCGCGATGAGATTCGAGGCATACGGCTGGCACGTGCAGAGCATAGATGGTCACGATCGCGGCGCGGCGGATAAAGCTCTTTCGATTGCCAAAGAGGTTAAGGATAAACCCAGTATCATAATCGCACGAACTCATATCGCCAACGGCGCTCCTACAAAGCAGGATACGGCGAGTTCACACGGAGAGCCATTAGGCGAAAAAGAAATTCTTGGAGCAAAAGAGCTTGCCGGATGGCCGTCGCAGCCCGACTTTTATGTGCCGCAGGAAGTGTATGACCTGTTTGCAAAACGCGCGGAGCAGTTGCTGTCGGATTATAAAGCCTGGCAGGATATGTTCGCAAAATACCGGCAGCATTACCCTGAACAGGCCGACTTGTGGGACAAAATGATGAGCAAGTGCGTTCCGGAGAACATAGAAGACGCCATTATGCCGTCGATCGATCTCGAGAAGCCGGTAGCTACCCGCGCCGCGTCCGGAGCCGTTATGCAGGAAATCGCAAAACTTGTGCCGTCACTGTGGGGCGGATCGGCGGATTTGGCTCCCAGCACCAAGACCGATATTAAAAATGCGGGCAGCTTCGGGAAGAATAATCGACTTGGATGGAACCTTCACTTCGGCATTCGAGAGCACGGAATGATGTCCGCGGTCAATGGGATCGGCTTGTATGGCGGATTTATCCCCTACGGCTCGACTTTTCTGATCTTTTCGGACTATGCACGCCCCGCAATTCGACTCGCCGGCCTTATGAACCTGCAGGCTATACACGTCTACACTCACGACAGCTTCTTTGTCGGAGAAGATGGGCCTACTCACGAGCCTATAGAGCACCTGGCCTCGCTGCGCGCGATTCCTAATGTGAAGGTCATCAGACCTGCGGATGCCGCTGAGACAATCGTTGCGTGGGCTGTGGCTTTGGAGAATAGAACCGGCCCTTCCATTCTGGCGTTGACCAGACAAAACCTGCCTCCCTGCAACGATGATCCTGCTAAGGCAAAGGGATTGCGCAAGGGCGGATATGTCGTTCGTGACGCGGACCGAATCGATGCGGTCATTATCGCTACAGGATCTGAAGTCAGCGCGGCGATTGGCGCGGCTGATTTGCTGGCTGCAAAGGGAATCAAGGTGCGAGTGGTGTCGATGCCGTGTACGGAACTCTTCGATGAGCAGGATGCCGCCTATCGCGACAGCATAATTCCGCCGGATGTGAAGAAGCGCTTGGTCGTCGAAGCTGCTGTCCCGCTCGGATGGTGCAAATATGCCGGGGACGATGGGTTGATAATCGGAATGAATCGTTTCGGCGCGTCCGCTCCGGCAAATGTGCTTGCGGAAAAGTTCGGGTTTACTCCGGAGGCCATAGCTGCGAAGGTGGAGAAGTATTTAGGTTAATCGAACCTAATTTGAGTTGAGGGTGGCAATTCGGAGGAAGCAATGTAACAACTCACTCTTCGTGAGTTATAGTAGTGGCTGGTTGTCCGTCCCAGCCACACAACCCTTGCGCCTCGGAATGACAATTTACTTGACGCGTACAAGCATAGTAGCTGGCCTCTATCCCGTTCTTTGTTCCGTCCACGTTGGGCCATCTACAACAGGGCCGTCGGTTGTCCATCGCAGCTTGTCTATGCACATCCTGCGGGCGGTCATTGGTTTGTCCCAGGCGTGATAGACGATGTATGTTGTCTTGCCATCCGGGCCGGTGACAAAGGAATTGTGTCCGGGCCCGATCACTCTATCCGCAACGGTGCGCAATATTCTCGGGCTGTGCGGTTTGTCATCGGTATATGGGCCGAATACGTTATCGGCAACGACATAATCGACGCCGTATGTGTCGTTTTCGAAGCAGCCGCCGCTATAGAAGCAATAGTATTTGCCATCGCGCTCTAAAACCGACGGGCCTTCCAGGGTATGCCAGTCGTAGACCCCTCCATACATCTCGCGGTTAGCGCGAAATCGCTGCCAGTCGCGGGAGGCGCGAGCCACCACATGTTCATCTTCTGCAAGCCGGGTCATATCGATGAGTCGATCCGCAACAATTGCGGTTCCGGGGCGCACGTTGTCATCTGAATCGAGAAAATCCCTGCAATAGAAGAGATGCCACTCGCCATCTGCGCTTCGAAACGGGTGCGCGTCGATTGCAAATGGGATCGCCGGATCACTTATGGGGCAGCCGATATCGGTATATGGGCCGAGCGGGTTTTCGCTCGTAGCGACACGCAGTTTATGTGATTTGTGACCGTGTCCGACTGAATAGTAGAGGTAGAAAACGCCGTCGGCATACGCAACCTCCGGGGCCCAATACGCATCCCCGCACCCATCCTCAAGGCCGTTCAGCGCCCAGCCTTCTGGTTTCCAATGAACAAGATCAGGTGATGACATCATTGGAAAGACGCTTGCCCGGGTTTTATCATCAGCCGCAGGGCCAGTGCCTACAGCGTAGTAAGTGTCCCCGGTTTTCCATACGAAAGGATCGGCAAAATAGTCCCGGCAAACCGGATTGACATAGGAAACAGACATAAATAAGCCACCCGCTGTTGTTTTGGATAATATAGCATCTGGC
>JAAYKE010000106.1 GCA_012522575.1 Armatimonadota bacterium
ATTTCTCACTTCGTTCGAAATGACATAGTGTGTGTGGCTGGGACAGAGGCTAGTCACTACAACCACAAAGAGTGAGTTGTTACCCCGGCGAACTTCTGCGGCGCGCTTGTCGTCAAACAAATGGGCGAGCGTTCGGATATGTCCTGCTACTGCCGAAAGCCTTGAGTTTGTCCTGCTAACTGAGATACAATTAATTGCGGTCTTACCATATCACCGTGTTCGATGAGAGGCGCTTAAATGTCCGAAGATAACAGACTAGATTTGAGTTCAGACCTTGAAAAGGTTTCCAAAGACTTTCTCAAGGATGTAGAACAAGCCGCCAAAGAGGTCAAGCAGCGTAAAGCGGCGGACAGGGAACAGGATCGCAGGGTCGTCACACGCGCCAGGGAGCGCAAAATATCTATCGCCGTTATATCGGCCGCCGTAATCCTGCTGCTTGGAATTGCTTACTGGCTGGTTTTTGCACGACAGCCGCAAAATGCGGTTCCTGTCAATCAGCCGGTCACTGTCGCCAATCCCAAGGTCAATCTTCCCGTCGCTCGTCCTCCGAGTCGGCCTGTTCCCGCCAGACCATCTCAGGACAGAGGCCAGCGTCACCAGCAGAACCCATATGGCGATGAACCGGCTGGCATGTAGACACACACATAAAGCATAAATAACAAACGGGCCTTGCAAATCAACATGCAAGACCCGTTTCTTGTATGTAATCATCTTGTCCGCTGCCAAAGCAGACTCGATGTTAAATCAGAGTATCTACAGGTGTTTGGTTTTGCTCATAACTTACTGCCAAAGTATTTATTGACAGATCTCCAGCGTTATAAACCTCTTTTGGCAGCAAAATTATGTTTTTTACGGCCTGCATTTTTCGGCATCAGAGAACCTTTTTCATGTAGGCGAAGCGTCGGGATTCCTTGAATCCGCCTACGTCATACACTCTCGCTGCGGCTTCATCGGTCCACAAAAACCACGCATTATGCAGACCTTTCGCTTTCATGCTATAGAGAATTCTAAGCAGCAGCACCACTCCCAGCCCTCGTCCGCGCTCTTTGGCAGCGACTCCAAACGGGCCAAAGCGGCAATTGTTGTCGTGCATGGCAAATCCTAGGACTTTGCCGTCTACGTGCGCAATCCATAAATTGTCAGGGTGATATTCCCCTGTTGTTATTCTGGTCATCGCATCGCGCAAAAACCTCTGCCAGTCTCCTGGAAACTCGACTTTCATAAAGTCCAGCAGCGGCAATATCAGCTCCGGTTTATATGCATCGAACGCGACTCCGGCATCAAGCAATCCCCGTTCTTTGGCCAAAACCCATTCCGGAGTAGTGAGCTTAAGCAGGTCGGCATCCATAGAAAGGGGACGGTAGACTTCGTTAAATCCAATCTTTTTGAAAAACTCGAGGGCATCAGGATACGTGACCGGGTCTATGCCCGGCATAAAATAGTTGGGCGCATAGCCGGATATCATCGTCACGTTGCAGCCTCGCTCCTTGAAGTAGCCCTCCAGACCCTCGGCGAGCCTGGTTCCTATTCCCCTGCGCCTGAACTCGGCATCTACTGCAAAAAGAGTTATCCAAGAGCGCTCGAAGTCCGGCGCGGCGTCCTCCAATGGAAACCTGCGCACCATCCCAAGCGCGTAGCCGACTATTTCGCCATCAACTGTCGCCACCAGAGACCCACGAGGATCATAGTTCTGGTCCAGCAGCGCCTTTCGTTGAAATAACTCCGTTGTCATCGGGTCTGCGGTCAGGTTTCGATTAAGAAGCGTGACCACGTTCTCCACGTCCATCGGTTCAAAAGATCGAATCTCAATTTGTGCGCTCATCGACATCCTCCGGCAGTCGCAAAGTGTTAATGATAACTCATATCAGCAAGGTTCCTATGTTACGACGCATCAATTGTCATGTCAACGCTGCGCGCATTGACGCCGCACTCCAAATCGATTATATTGTGTGCAGTCCCGATGGCAACAAATAATAACAACCAAAACGTAATCGGCTGCAGCGCTCCGCTGAAGGGCTGTCTCATAGTCAGCGCCATTGTCATGGCGTTATTTCTTGTCGCATTGATTCATTTCTCCCGAATGCCGAGCGTGCACGCCATTGGAACCTGCAAATACAACCTACAGGAACTCGCGGCGGCCGTCTCGCGCTATGAGGATGTTACAGGGAGCCGACCCGAAAAGCTCAAGGATTTGGCCGGACAGTATCTGAGCGATAAATCGGTGCTGAAATGCCCGCTGGATAAAACTTCCGATAAGACTTCGAGCTATACATATAATCCAAAAGCCAAAGGCGGGCAGGTTATGATTGAATGCGACAGGCACAGGCTCAAAAAAGATATGCCGAACAGCAGACTGCGCGTTTTAGGGGATGGGAAGTTCGAGATCAAAAACCCGGGCTTTCGTGAAACCGTGAAAGAAGCCGAAAAGCATTCAAGGTAACAACCGCACGCACTCCGGCAATCCGCCATCAAAAACTCCGCAGATTGATGTCTGCTTATGCTTCAATATCCCTCCAGCCCGGCAGGGTTTTAACTGATAATCAAGATTGATTGCAGTAAGGTTTGGAGGTAGGCTTTGGGCATCCGTGAGGACAACAATATGTCGTGTGTGGTGAATAACATCCCCAAAAACAAGCGTGCTTCGAGAAGCGGCGCGGATGCTGACCCATTGTGGAGGGTCGAATCGGCGAAGCGTCTGGTGGATTGGGGATTTTCCCCGCAGGAAATCGAGGAACTTGGCCTTGCCGAACCTACTCTGCGGGCTATCTACGAATACACTCGACTGAAGAAAAAAGATGGCTCCCAGCCTTCATCAAAAACCGTGGAAGCGATGCTCGAAGTGATAGCCGAGGAGACCCAAAAAGCTGATATCGAGCTTGAAATGCAGGTGATGCGCAAGCGGGCATTGACTAACAGGGCCAAATTGCTCCAGAAACTGGCGCGAATGCTGCAGCGGCGAGAGTCATCATCGCTCCTGTAAGTCATTTCGAACGCAGTGAGATACCGTCTTTTTCGATGTCCGAAGTTCGAGGTCAGATGTCCGATACGGGAAACCGCAAACCCTCTCAATAACCCTTCTAACTTCTAACCTCCAACCTCTAACCTCTAA
>JAAYKE010000175.1 GCA_012522575.1 Armatimonadota bacterium
AAAACCGATTCATGGGCAATACCGGCACTTTCCAGCGAGTTGGGCGTTGTTATGGCGCTCTACCCGACAAATGCACTTGCAGAGGATCAATTCAGGACGCTCTCTTCTCTCCGTGATCATCTGGGGTCTAAGACACCGGTCGAGTTTGTAACCTCAAAGACTCTTGGACTCATGCGTGATGAGGCTGGTACCAGGATGACCCGGGGGGATGTTCTGGAAGATCTGTTCCGCTCAATGTACCGAATAGGTAGCGGCATCGTCGTGACCAATCCGGATATTTTTATATATGCAATCAAGAGCTACTATTACAATAAGTACTTATCCTCTGTGCTGAGGAGTTTTGTTTCCTCCATAGTTTTCGACGAATTTCATTTATACGATCTTCGTCAGAGAGATCTGATCCTTTTCATCCTGCATGACCTGTTGTTAGCAGGTTCCGCTGGGATGCAAAAATTTATTTTCCTGTCTGCAACGCCTGAACCCTCTCTGCTGGAGAAGGTCAGAGATGTTATCGGTGTCCAACCTGTTGTAGCAGACGTTTTCTGTGACCTGCCGGTGATCGACGAACGACTTGTTTTACCGGAGGTTGATATTGAGTTCCGGCATGGTAAGAGGTTTCGGACGGGGGAATCTCTTGTAACCCATCTTGACAGCTTCTTTGAGTTTTGTGAAGGATTCAGGACTGCTGTCATTCTGGATAGCGCTATCGAGGTGACTTTGGTCAGCGAAATTCTGCGAAATCAGACAGATCTCAAGATCTGTGAAGTAAGTGGGTTTAGGAAGGATCCAATCGGGGAATCGTTTGACATTCTCGTTGGAAATAAAGCGGTGGAGGTCGGGATTGATTTTAAAGGGGATACTGCTATCCAGCGCCTGATTTTTTCAAGTAATACAGTGAGCGAGTTCCTACAACGGTTTGGAAGGCTTCGAAATCCTCAACTTGATGTCAGGTATAAGGCACTTTGCTACGCCCCTGCCGCGGTAGTGCAGTACTTCTCGGACTACTACCGCATATCGCGGAAGCAACTGGAAGATGGGTTGCACAAGACTCTGCAGAACCCTCGCATCTTCGAAAATTTCAGGTGGCGATATGGCTACCTTGAAGCATGGGAGTATGTATACCGGAATGCGACCGACATCGGTGCTCGTGAAGCCTGGGCTATAAAGCGAGGCGCGCACTCCCCACTGCAGGGAGGGGTGCCTAAAGACATACGGTTGAACTATCTGGATCAGGGATCCAGCCTGATTTATGATCATTATCTTAAGGATGGCGGAGTGAGACCTCAGGAAGTTACCGGTTATCTTCCAAAACTTGAGAAGATGAGCGATGAACACCTCGACATCATCGAAGAATTGGGAAATTTTCGCGGTAGTGAATTATCACTTGCTTATTACCATGTCCAAACGGGTAACATCGGGACGTACAACCTTTTCTTCCTTCTCCGATGGGCAGACATAGAACTTGTGGACCGCCGGATATTCCTGAGACGAATCCCTGAGGAGTAGGTGAAAGAAGCAAAAGAAATTCTGGATAGGGCGATTGGGTGTGCGATTATCTATGAGATGAACGAACTCCCACGAAGGGTCTCGCTTAACGGTGCACGATTTCCTCAGATGGATGAGGCGGAGGCATCACGGAGGCCCGAAAAAGTGTTTGGAATCCGCCCGATTGTAAGAAGTCAGAATCGAGATGAACGACCCCTTGACCTTGTAGGTGTCTCGGAAGAGATTGAAAAGCAGGGTATCTTCTGCAGGTTTTTATCCCATTCAAATTTTATCTCAAAGCGTCTCTATGATCTCGATGATTACACATTCTTGATGAATTTCAAAGATGGAAGTCTTGTACTTGGTGTTGATGCACTGTATGTTGATTGTGCCGTACATGACCTCTACCGGCAGAGGGCGGTTCAATGATTACAGATCTCGTCAACATTTCCGATCTCAATCAGTTCCTCTATTGTCCCAGCAGGCTCTATTATCTCATGTTTTTCAAGACGCAGGAGATTAACGTTCACCTCGCAGATGGCCGGGGAATGCATGCCCGCCAGGGACGTCGTGGGGGATGGTACCGTGAGGTCTATCTGAGATCAGAGCACCTTGGACTGCACGGTAGAGTTGACTTGATTGACATGCGGAATGGAGCGGCGCCGGTTGAGCGCAAACGAGGTTATGCATACTATGAGAACGATCTTGTCCAACTCGCGGCATACGCAATGCTACTAGAGGAACACCTCAACGAACCAGTATTTATTGGGTATCTGTACCTTTATGGGACAAATAAGCGTCATCCAATCGAGATTACAGAACAACTCAGGCAGAAGGTTATGGTCACGGTTTCGAATATTCGGGCAATGGAGATCGATAAAGTTCCAATATTTTGTGAAAATCCGCGGAAGTGCGAGAAGTGTAGCGTGGTTGGATATTGTATGCCGTATGAGGCTAGAGTTCTGGAGGAGGTCTAATTGGAAGCAGTAGCAAGCGACAGTGTGGAGAAGTTTCGTAAGGTGAAGGCAGCGGAGGGACTCTTCGATGATGAAGTGATCTACGTGTCAGCTCAGGGCAGTCGCATCGGGATCGAAGGTGGCCGGGTTATTGTTACTTCAGCGGATAAACAGGATATTATGAGTTCTTTCCCGGTAGAGAAGGTGCGCACAGTCAATGTGTTTGGAAATATATCCGTATCCACTCCATTTCTTGCGAATTGCGGAAAGGCAAAAATGTCGGTGAACTACTTCACATGGTACGGAAAGTATGTGGGAAGTTTTGTCCCGGAGCAAAATACTATTGCTGAAGTCAGGCGACGTCAGGCAACACTAGGAAAGGATCAGGCACTCATGATCTCCCGGACGATTGTAGGTGCTAAGATTAGAAACTCACGTACGCTACTTTCCCGGAAGAAAGTGAGCTTCCCGGAGCGGATGAAAGTTCTCGAATCAAGTGTGCATTCTACTGATGATATGGACCAGCTCCGCGGAATAGAAGGAGAGGCTGCCGCTCTATATTTCGGGTGCCTTGACGAATGCCTCATAGAAGGATGGACGTTTGAGAAGAGATCGCGAAGGCCTCCACAGGAGCACATTAACTCACTCCTGTCACTGACGTACGCTATGATGAAGAACGAGGTGATGAGTGCTCTACGGCAGTATAACCTGGATCCATTCATTGGCGTGATGCACACCGACCGGCATGGCAGGCCAGCGCTGGCTCTTGATCTCATTGAGGAATTTCGGCCGATCTTCTGTGACGCATTTGCTCTTCGATTAGTTAACCAGCGCGTCCTTGGTCATGACGATTTTACAACTGAAAATCGTCTTAAAGAACATGCGCTCAAGAAATATTTCGCACAATTTGATGGTTACATGAAAGGGACATTTATGCACCCTAAATTTAGGTACACTGTGACGCGGAGGCGCGCAGTGGTCATGCAGGCAATCTTGCTCCGGAAGGCAATTGTCGGAGAGATGAAGCGGTATCATCCACTCGTATTTATGAGGTGAACGCGGTGAGGATCGTTGCAACGTATGATATCACTGAGAATAAGGTGAGAAGAAAAGTCTTTAGAATTTTTGAGAGTTACGGCGCCTGGAAACAGTATAGCGTTTTTGAACTGGAGGTTTCTGACGTCCAATATGTCCAGATGCGAGAAAAGATACGGAATGTGGTCGGGACGCAGGATCGGGTTCGATTTTACGAGTTGTGTGAGCGATGCGTTAAGAAAGTTGATGAAATTGGACAACCATCTCCCGAAATCATGTCAAATGTGGTATAATTGTACCTCAGGCCAAATGATAATATGAAGTGAAAGCATATCTTCAATAGGTGTGTGCTGATCATGAGGGTTTATAATGTATGGGTACGGATAGAACCCATGATCACGCTACTCCATTCAGAGTCCAGAATGCCGGTAATACATTGTTTAACTCCAAAAAGAGGGGCTGTCGCAACTCAATGGAAAACCCGATAGGGATTGAAACGCGGTGAGGGAGGCGATGGGGGGTGCGGCGGATGCTTGGTCGTAACTCAATGGAAAACCCGATAGGGGTTGACACCTTGATGCGTATAACAGCAACTCACGCCGGCGTGGGTCGCAACTCAATGGAAAACCCGA
>JAAYKE010000107.1 GCA_012522575.1 Armatimonadota bacterium
GTCCGGTTGCGCGACCGGCCTCGATAGCCTCATCGAGGCCATCGACCGTATCGTGGTCAGTTATGCCAACTGCGCCTAGTCCGATTTGTGCGGCAGCGTGAACCACCTTTGCAGGGGTCCATGCGCCGTCGGAGGCGGTTGTATGAATGTGAAGGTCAGCGAGGTCTTTCATAATTATTTACTTACGCATGCGAGGCTCTTACTCCTGCACGCAGGAATCGTTATATAAGTTGACGAACATTGCTGAGTAGCAATGATACCCACAGATCGGTTTGCAATCCTGCTTGCAGCATCGGGGCTGATGATCGGGCTGTCCGGCCGCGTCGCTTTGTTAATGCCCGCCGGCATAGCCCTGATTATATTGGCGTGCATACTGTGCGCCATGGATGCGCTCGCTCTGATTCGCGTTGGCAAACCCGAAGTGACCAGAATCATCGACGATATAATCTCCCTTGGCGCACAAAACTCGGTGAAGCTGCAGATAAGCAATCGTGCCCGTCGCCACTTGCACGGCACAATACGGGATGAATACCCCGAGGATTTCATCGCCGCCGGCAACGAACTGCCATTTGATATCGCGGCTCGATCCGAAGTTGAGCTGACATATCACGTCCGCCCGCCGCACCGAGGTGATTTCGAGTTCGGCGATGTGTTTTTGCGGATGCGAGGGCCGACCGGGCTGCTCGTTCGACAGGTTCGCTGCGATATGCGACAGGCCGTGAAGGTATATCCCAACCTGCTCGATCTCAAGCACTATGAAATAGGCATAAGACACAGAGTGATGCAGCCCGGCTCCCGCGTTGTGCGCACTTACGGCAGGAGAACTGACTTTGAATCGCTTCGGGAATACGTCCCCGACGATGAGTTTCGAGCAATCGACTGGAAGGCAAGCGCGCGCGTAAGCAAGCTGATATCCCGGCAGTATCAGGAGGAAAAGTCGCAGAATGTGATGATCCTGCTGGACTGCGGACGCGCAATGGGGCCGTCCATAAATGGCTTGAGCAGGCTGGACTGGAGCATAAATGCGGGGATGATGCTGGCTCATGTGGCGGCTATCCGAGGGGACAGGGTTGGGTTAATGGCATTTTCCGAACAAGCTCTTGCTTTTACCGCGCCCAAACCCGGTAAAGGCCAGACGCTGAACCTGCTCAGGCTTACATACAACCTGAGCAGCGCCGCCGGTGACTCGAACTACTACCATGCGTTTCCGTTGTTTGCCAGAAAATGGACTCGACGCAGCCTTATCGTGATCTTTACGGAACTGGCAGATCCCGACGCCTCAAAACCGTTGATTTCTCAAGTTGCAGGGCTGGCAGGAAAACACCTTTGCGTAGTGATAGCGATGTCCGATCCTGCGCTTGCCGCAGCAGCAGGTGATGAGCCTCAGACCCCGCAGGATGCGTACCGATCAGCCGCTGCCAGACAGGTGATTCGGACAAGGAAACGAACCGCAGCCGAACTGATATCCGTCGGTGCGATTGTGCTGGACGTGCTGCCGGGGGATTTTACTCCTGCCCTGATCGATGAATACCTGCGCATCAAAGCTGCCGGTCGGTTGTAGCTCCCGCAAACCCAAGATAAACTATTACACCGGCCGCAGTCAGCGCTGCAAACCACAGCTTAAACGCATTCGACAGCCCTGAGGGCGTTATGAAACCCTCGATTATGCCTGCGATGACAAAAAATATAACCGCGCCGGCAAATAATCTCAGGGCAGTCGGCCCTGCCAGCCTTATCGCATCGACGCGCCTGAGATTGCCCGGCGCGATAATCGCCGATCCCAGCAACAGCCCGGCTCCGCCACATATAAATATCGCCATAAGCTCGATCACGCCGTGCGGAAGGATGAGCGCCCAGAAGTCTGCGTAGCCGATCATAGGGGCTGCTTTAGAGACCACCGCGCCTATGACAAGCCCGTTTTTGGCCAACTCCCATACTGTGTATGCGCCCGCAGTTACTCCTCCGGCAAACGCGAGAATCCCCACCGTTATATTGTTGGTCATTATATACGTTGAAAGCAGCGACGAATCGATACCTGCAAGCGGACTTTTGTCCCCATCAACGGGCTTGGTTATCTCACCGGGCATCATCATATCGCGGGCCTCGGGACTGGTCGCCGACAAAGTCCAGCCGAGCATGAATATGAGCGCCGCGACAAGCGTGTAAGCAGCGGTGCGACGAAAAAGCGCGGGAAAATCGCGATATATAAACGAGCGCATCCCTGCCAGTCGGGTAGATCGAGGCGCATATAAAACGCCATGTGCACGAGCCGCAAGGTCATTTAGATAATGCAGGAGGCCTTCGCTGGCTCCCAGGCTGCGCGCATAAGAGAGGTCGGAGACCACCGTGCGATAGCTGGCTCCGAGCCGCCCGATCTGGTCATCGGAAAGGGACTTGGGGCCTTTTGAGCGAATGATATCCAATTCGCGGGCATATTGCTCCCAGAACTGCTTCTTTTGTTCGACATACGATCGTTCGTCCACATCAGGATTATAACAGAAGGCCGGGAGGATAGTCTAAGGCCGAGCGTCGAAGGTATCAGTTGTGTGCCGCCTTTGGAAATGCATATAGCTTTGTAATTAAGGGTAACAGCTCACGAATGATGAGTACCTTAACTGTAGCATCCGATCTCCGTCTCGGACAAGGCTGGGACAGAGAGGCCGGCCACTACATTTGGGTGTGTCAAGCAAATTGTCATTCCGAGGCGAATGCCGAGATTTAGAGGTTAGAAAAGTAGATTTCTCACTTCGTTCGAAATGACATAGTTTGTGTGGCTGGAAATAGTGGCCAATCACTAGAACTACTCACTAAGAGTGAGTTATTACAATTAAGGAGCCTGCGGTTGCCTAAACATATCGTATTGTTCACACCTGAAAACGTCCGCATTGAATATGAGTTGGCCGGCATTGCTTCTCGTTGCGGGGCTGCGGTTCTGGATTTATTGATACAGGCAGGTGCAATCGCGCTGACGGTCGGGTTGTTCGTAGCTTTGCAGGGCGTGCTGCATTTTTCCGTGCTCGGCTGGCCGACCTCGGTGCTGATCGTGATCGGCTTTCTGCTTTTTTGGGGATATTATGTCTGCTTCGAAACGATATGGGCCGGGCAAACTCCGGGCAAACGCGCTCTTGGCCTGCGCGTGATTGCGCTCAACGGCTCTCCTATCGATCTGCCAAATGCGGCTATTCGCGGGCTGATTCGCGCGATTGATATAAACGTCATCGGGATAATATCGATTCTCGTGACATCAAAAAGCCAGCGGCTCGGCGATCTGGCCGCCGGAACGATTGTGATCAAACAAAGAAGCGAATGGCACGGCGACCTGGCCGAATCACGCTACGATGCACAAGATAAACCATCACCCGCAGGTACGATCGGCAATATCGAACTGGTGACTCCGCAGCAATTCGAGGCTGCTAAACGTTTTGTGACAAGGGCGGCGGAGCTTGACCCTGAGATACGCGAGCAGATAGCGGCAAAGATCGCAAAGCCATTGATGCAGCGAACAGGCATAGAGGATAACAACGAAATCGGATATGCGGACTTTTTGCGGATGATCTACGACAGATGCGTTCAGGACAGGGGAATGAGATGATATTGAAATCGGTTGCCATCGAGGTCGATGACGACTATTTTGAGTATATGGCGCGAGGCAAAGGGGAGGACGATACCCGCAGCGAAGTCGTAATGCTGCTGCCGCGCCCGGATGATAAAATCCTGACGCTGACCAAAAGTTTCTATCCCGAACACATATTCAATCTCCCCAGCGGCGGCATACGAACCGGGGAATCTTATGAGCAGGCATTTGTGCGCGAGGTCGCCGAGGAAACCGGGCTGGATATTGGGATTGCCCTGACTGTCGGGCGCATAGAACACCTGTTGAGTTGTCCATCGGGAGAATTGAGCTTTGCCAGTTATATAATTATGGGCGCAAAATCCGCGCAAACGCCCTGCCCTTTTGACTTGAAAGAACAAATCATCGGATATCGAGACGCGAGCATTGAAGAGATTCGGGAACTGGCCGTAAAAATGAGAGGTCTTAAAGGCAAATGGCTAGGTTTCGGGCGTTTTCGTGCGACTGCGCTGGACTTTGCCGCCGACTACCTCGCAAAATCACTGGGCTTTGAACAATAAGCTGTGGAACAATTCTAAGGTATAGTGCATAGCCATGTTTTGCGAATCTGCCTGTTGGGTGCGGTCGTATCAGCACAACCACAAGTCGGTTTGGTAAAACGGCTCGGTGGTATAATGGCAATGCTTGTCTGTTCCAGAGTGTGTTATAAACAATGCTAATTTCACCTTCAAACGTGTCAGCGTTACAAAAGATCGCCGAATTAGTTAGTGCGCAAGGGTCTGCGGACGAAAAGCTCGAACACATCCTGAAAACAACCCTAGATGCGCTGGAGCTATCGGCGTTAGCGGTGGAATTGACTCAGAAATCATCCGGACAAACCCGCACATGGCGCGCCGAAGACGCCGCGGCAGGGATGCAATCCGATACTGCTGTCGCAAATGAGCGGATATCCGTACCTGTATCCGCGCCGTCTGGATATGATGCGGTTTTGATAGGAGTCGGCGGCGTCTGTGCCGAGGACGAAAAGGCTTTTCTTAAGATCGTGTCCGCCTGCGTGGGCATTATACTTGAAAATATATCCCTTGCAGAGGCGGTGGAATCGTCCAATAAAGTGGCACGAAAGCGGATGCAGGAAATTGCGGCGATATATGATATCGGACAGAACATAGACCCCGGCGGGGATATTAAACTGCTGGATATGATAGTCGCCAAGGCTGCCGCGGTTATGGATGGACAGACCTGTTCGCTGATGCTGCGCGACCCTGTTGACGGGATGCTCGTCATTAAGGCCAGCTTCGGGTTGAGCGACACCATCGTAAGAGGCGTTAAAGTTGGGCTGGGCGAAGGCATTGCAGGCAGGGTGGCGCAGTCCGGCGAGCCGATGCTGATACTGGATGTGGGATCGGACCCAAGATTTGACCGCGGCGTGCAGCAGCGCAGCGATGTCAGCGGATCGATGTGTGTCCCGTTGCGCAATCAGGACGGCGGCATAAGCGGCGTTTTGAACATACGCAGACACCATCCCAAGCCGCCTTTTGATGAGGATGACCTCAAGCTGTTCGGCGTCTTTGCAACACACGCTGCGCTTGCGATCTCCAACAGCGATTTGCATACGCGGCTGCATCAGAAGATTCAGGAGATGTCCACCATATCGGATGTGCTGCGGGCTATCAACTCCACCCTTGACCTCGAACACGTGCTTAATCAGATATTGGACAACATCACACAGGTGGTTGGGTTTAACCGGTGCTGCGTGTATCTGCTGGATTCCCGATCAGGAGAACTGGTGTTGCAAGCCCAGCGCGGTTACTGTCAGAACGAACAAATTCCCAAAACGGTTCGCTTTGACGAGGGAGTGATAGGACTTGCGGCGCGTGAGCGGATTCCTATTTTTTCGCAAGGCCCGACCCCGCAGGGGGACTCATCCCCATTCTCCGGACAGTGCCTCGTTGCTCCCATTGTGGTGCGCGACAGGTCTATCGGTGTGGTTGCGGTGGATAATTGTCAGATGGACCTGCCGGTTGGACCTCAGCAGGTGGATTTGCTGGCCACATTTGTAAGTCAGGCCGGCATTGCTGTCGAAAACGCGCGCCTGTATGAGGCGATGGAAGAGAAATACGCCGAACTGAACGCGCTCTATGAACAAAGCAAAGGGATCAGCGCAGCCTGTGGACTGGATGTGGCCGCGCAAATGCTGGTTACAACCGCTTCGCAGATGGTGCAATCCGACGGAGTGGGACTACTGCTCCTTGAGCCGAAAAGGGATAAGCTCAAAATGCAGGCCGGGTTCGGCTCGCTGGTTGAGGCCTCATCTGCCATACAGGATTCGGTGCAAGACTCCGAATGCGTGGATTTCGCGCGCAATCAGCGCAACCCGGTGATTATGACTTCTAGCAGTTCCGAGAGGCAATCCGGCCCGGTAGGAGCTATGCTCAATACGTTTGCTCCTAATGACGCCAACCTGATGATCGTTCCGTTGATTGCCGAGGACACGCCCATCGGCGCGCTGGCGCTGGTTCGCAGGCATACGGAGAGCTTTTTGCCCGGGGAATTGCAGTTGATTTCCATCGTCGCATCCCACGCGGCTACCGTGCTCAAAAACGCAATAGCCTACGAACATAAAATGCAGCAAAAAGTGCTGGAGTTGACCGCGTTATATGAGTTTTCCAAGAGAATCAGCTCCGCCGGCAACCTCACTCAGGCTCTGGATTCCATTTTGGCGATGGTGGCGGACCTCGTGGACTATGATGAATCCTACATCTATGCCGTTGACTATGAGAGCAACACGGCATCTGTCAGAGCATCTCTTTTCAGAGGCAAAACAGAGAGCGCTCCGGGAGAAGAGCCGCTCGACGGAAGCAGCATCATATCCTGGGCGATAAATGAGCGCAAGGCGATAGTCTCCCCTGACATAACGCACGATGCCCGATTTGACAGCCTTAAGGCCAAAGATAAGCCGGTCAGGTCGCTTATGTCAATTCCTTTGATAGTGCAGGACGAGGTGGTGGGCGTTCTTAATGTCTGCAGCTATAGCCCAAATATCTACACCGAAGATAACGTTCGGGTGCTGTCGATTATCTCAAGTCAGGGAGCCGCAATATATAAAGAATTGGAAGCTCTGGCGGCGCTGACGAGCTATACGGACAATATCCTCAGCAGCATAGCGGCAGGGGTAGTGACCCTGGACTACGATGGCGTTCTGTTAACCTGGAATATAGCGGCAGAAAAAATAGTCGGGATTCGCGCCAGTAGAATCGAGGGAATGCATTATGAAAAGGTGCTCTCTCGCCTCAAGATAACCGAGGCCGATAAAGCGCTTTTGCGTCAGGCTATCGGGAGCGTCTCCTCGACGGGCAACACCTATCAGGGCTATAAGCTGGCGTTTCATCCTGAAAAACGCGGGGAGATGCATATAAACCTGAGCATATCCCAGCTTTTGAATAACGCCGGCGAGCAATTGGGGCTGGTTTTGATTTTCGAGGATATCACTCGTGAAATAAAGATGGAAAATGAGTTCCGTCGAATGGGCGAGTTGGCGGCGATAGGTCAACTCGCGGCCAGCATTGCACACGAACTGCGCAATCCGCTAAGCTCGATTAAGGGAGCGGCGCAATACCTGAGCAATGAGTATGAAAACGAGGAAGCCATCGTCGAGTTTCTCGGCATAATAATAGATGAGGTCAATGGGCTAAACAAGCTGACTACAGAATTCCTGGATTACGGCAGGCCGCTGCAGCTTGAATTGAAACCGATTTCGTTGAATACAATAGTGGAGAAGACCCTGCAGTTGATGAGCATGAATATCGCCAGCAACAACGTGACCATACAGGACAAACTCGATTTGTCGATACCTGATATTCAGGCCGACGAGGGCCAGCTCGAACAGGTTTTGCGAAATATAATTATCAACTCGCTGCAGGCGATGCCCGATGGCGGAGCCTTGACAGTTGAGACCGGACGATCCCCGGATGGCGGGGCTTATGTCTCGGTTACGGACACGGGATCGGGCATTGCACCAGACAAGCTCGAACGTATTTTCGTTCCATTCTTCACAACAAAAACCAAAGGAACCGGGCTTGGTTTGAGCGTCGTCAACAAGATTGTAGAAAATCACGGCGGCGTTATTGAAGTAGCCAGCGAACTGGAAAAGGGATCGACTTTTACTATTGTGCTGCCACACGATGGGGTTCGTCCTCCAATAGGTTTGGAGGAGATCGACCAGACGCTGGAGCGGCGCACATCAAGCAGACTCCGCAGCCAAAACGAATGACCTTCACAACCGGCTCGAACTTCGGACATCTGACTTCGGACATCGAAAAAAGCAGACTTCTTGTATTTTTGGGGAAACGCGAAAGCGCGAAAGAAGCGAAAGCCGGAAATAACTATATGGTATCGTAATAGGGGTAGCCTAAGAAGGCTTGATCGGACTTCGAACCTCGGATATCGGACATCGAAAACAGCAAATTTCACTTCGTCCGAAATGACAAGAGTTGTGTGGCTGGGACACAGACCAGCCACGATGACTCACGAAGAGCGAGGTGTTACTCGGCTCAGGTTGTAGCTCAGGTATGGTATGATTCAATTATGAGTAAGAAAATCGCGAACATTCTTGTTGTGGACGATGAGCCTAATATACGGCGGGTTTTGGAGGCTGTTCTTTCCAAGGAAGGCCATAACGTTCAGGTGGCTGAAAACGGCAGAAAAGGGCAGGAAATACTCGCTGCGGATAACTCCATTGATGTTCTGATAAGCGACCTCATTATGCCGGACATAAACGGCATTGAGCTTCTGGAGGCCGCCAAACAGATTAACCCGAGCCTTTCCGTGCTGATGATCACTGCGCACGGCACAATTAAAAGCGCTGTCGATGCTATGAAGCTCGGCGCGCTGGATTATATCACCAAGCCTTTTGACCTCGATGACATCAAACAGGTCGTCAAAAACGCCCTCACCCGCAAAGACATGGATGAGTCGCGACCGGCAGTTGCATCTCCGTCAAAGAGCGTTGTGAGCTGCGATAAGATGATCGGATCAAGCGAGTCGATGCTTGAAGTATTCAGTATGGTCGATCGGATCAAGGACAGTCGCGCAACCGTGCTGATCAGAGGCGAGAGCGGCACAGGCAAAGAAGGCATAGCCCGCGCGCTGCATTTCGGATCGGTTCGTGCGAAACAGGCATTCGTTCCGGTGGCCTGCGTGGCGCTATCGGAGCAGCTTTTACAGAGCGAATTGTTCGGACACGAAAAGGGTTCTTTCACGGGAGCAATTGGTCGCAAAAAAGGTCGATTTGAACTTGCACATCAGGGGACACTGTTCCTGGATGAAATCGGGGATATTCCAGCTACCGTGCAAATGATGCTGCTGAGGGTGATTCAGGAGCGCGAATTTGAGAGAGTGGGCGGAGATGAGACCATTAGAGTCGATGTAAGGCTGGTTACTGCCACCAACCAGAATCTGGAAAAGCTCGTTGAGGAAGGCAAGTTCCGAGAGGATTTGTTCTATCGACTGCAGGTTATCACGGTCAATATGCCGCCTCTTCGAGATCGACTGGACGATATACCCGCCCTGATCGAACGGTTTGCGGGGATGTATGCCGCCGATAACCTGAAAAAAATAGAGTATGTCGATGAGGAGACGATTGAGATTATGTCGAGGTATCATTGGCCGGGCAATGTGCGCGAGTTGGAAAACGCGATAGAACGCGCCATTGTGCTGGCGGATTCGGACGCAAAGCTCATCACTCCGGACCTTCTTCCCCAGGAAATGCTGGCCGCTGTTTCCAGCAAAGCATAATCGGTTTTTGACTCCTCATATCGGACTTTTCGAGAAGCCCTGTACGCCCTGAGGGTTCGCAACACCGCGCTGCGAACCCTCAGGCAGGATGACTTGGGCGAGTCTGTGACTACTATACCCTTCGACTAATTCAGCCAAACACCGTATATCGGATATATTTTTGAAAATCAAGCCGGAACAGTTTGCGTTGTCTTAATATCCCCTGACAGGCTGATTGTAATGACCTCGATGGGAATGGACTTGCCGGAGGCGGCCACGGCGCGCTGCGCCAGCCTCAACATTCCGGAACAACAGGGAACCTCCATTTGCAGCACGGTGAGGCTGCGGATGGTGTTGGAACTCAAAATTGCCTCAAGCTTGTCCGCATAGGCTGAGACATCATCGAACTTCGGACAGCCCGTGACCAGCGTTTTGCCGCGCATATAGTCAGGATGAATGCCGCCATAGGCAAACGGCACGCAATCGGCCGCAAGCAGCAGGTCGGAATTTTCGAAATAGCTGGCGCCGGGATTGACCAGATAGAGCTTTACCGGCCACTGCCTAAGCTCGCTGGGTATGCTGCCTTTTTGGGCTGGCTGGGATTCGATCAAATCTTTGGTGCGATCAATCATTCGCATAGATGGGCAGACAAATCCGCCGGAATGCGCGGGGGCGGGAGCTTGAGCGGTCTGCTTTTGCGCCGCGACATGCTTCATAGCGGCCGCCTCGTCAAACTCATCCGCTTCCCTGGACTCGATAGTGATCGCTCCCCTCGGACAGTCCCCGATACACGCTCCGAGACCGTCGCAATAGGTTTCCGAGACCAGCCTGGCCTTGCCATCAATTATCTGCAAAGCTCCTTCGGCGCATGCGGTGACACACTGGCCGCAGCCGTCGCAAAGCTCTTCGTCTATTTTAATAATCTGTCTGACTTTCTTTGCCATATTCGACCTCCTGATCGGGGTATGTTTACAGTGTTATTCTACCGCAGACAACATTGACTTTCTTTGATGCATATCAAATCTGAGCCAAACAAACTATGTCATTTCGAACGAAGCGAGATACCGTCTTTCGTAAAACGCGAAAGGGCGAAAGAAGCGAAACCCGGAAAAGGGAAGGGAGAAAGCAGATTCCTCGCGATTCTCGGAATGACAAATCACGGGCGAATCGTTATGCCCTCGTAAATACCCAAAGCAGATTTCTCGCTGCGCTCGAAATGACGATAGACCATAGATAGGCGGCAATCTCCGAATTGCCGCCTCGTGAATACCCAAAGCGGATTTCTCGCTGCGCTCGAAATGACAAGTGGTGTGCGCTTAAAATGACAAAGGAATGTAGCGGTGGACGGCAGGCTCTTATTCCCTGTAGCCGATAACCTTCGCTGGAGCGCCCACTGCAATGGCATATTCGGGGATGTCTTTGGTGACTACGCTATTGGCTCCGATTACCGCTCCCCTGCCGATAGTGACTCCCGGGGAGATAACCGCGTTTATTCCTATCCAGCAATCCTCCCCTATGACAATATCCGCGCCGCAGGTGCCTTGCTCGCTTATGGTAATATCACGACGTTTATAGGCGTGAGTGGTGGGGACTATGTAGGCATTTGGCGCGATCCAGGTGTCGCTGCCTATGGTAACTTTATGCAAACTGCTGCCGCCGATTCTGCAAGGGCTGATCAGATTTACCCTGTCACCAATAATCAGAGTGCCTTGAATCTGGCCATCATATATGCCGCAGTCGTCGCCGATGGTGATAGGTCCTGTCCAGGTGCTGAAACGCACGCGGGAGAAGTCAATCCGCGGGCGGCATCCTATTGTAAAGCCGGGATTACGCAGCCGAATAAGCCATATTTTGCAGCGCACATACATACGCCTGGCTACTCGAAAGAGAAGGCTTCGTTTTGGCCCTGTCGCACCGCGGTCAATAGGTTGCTGAGTGGTAGTCGGTTGGTCGGTCATTGTTTGTCACTGTGATTTTTAGCGAAAACCTCGGCCAGTCGTTAGGTTTTATACGTAAAGGGCAGGAGATTGCGTTCCCCTGCCCTTTATTATGGTCAACTTCTGAGTCCGCTTCAGACAGAAGCTTTCTCTTTTGTCCCCGCAGAAGCAGTGGGCGTGTCGTCCTCAACGTCCAACCCGCCGCGCTTGCTCCACATCGTGGCGCCAATCAGAGCAATCACTGTGACCGCTACTATAGTGCTGCGCGCGGTAGTCGACATCGGGTGGATAGCAATAGGAGCAACCAGAACCGCAACCAGGTTCATAACCTTGATGAGCGGGTTCAGAGCCGGGCCGGCGGTGTCCTTGAACGGGTCACCAACAGTGTCGCCGACTACGGTAGCCTTGTGCTCCTCAGTGCCCTTGCCGCCGAACATACCGTCCTCGATCTTCTTCTTCGCGTTGTCCCAAAGACCACCGGCGTTAGAAAGGAAGACAGCCATCAACTGGCCGGAGAGAATGGACCCAGCAAGGAATCCGCCGAGAGCAGCAGCTCCCTGGAGGACTAACCCAGTATCCTTGTCCACACCGCCGAATCCGAGACCGAATGCCACCAGAATCGGCGCAGTAACAGCCAACACCGCCGGGCTGAGAAGCTCCTTCTGAGCGGCAGCAGTCGAGATATTGACGCACTTCTGATAGTCGGGCTTGCCCTTGTCAGAACCGGAGCGCGGGTCATAGTCCATAATGCCCACGATCTCTCGGAACTGTCGTCGCACTTCCTCGACAAGCTGGAAAGCAGCGCGGTTGACCGCGTTGATCGCAAAGGAGCTGAACAGGAACGGCACAGCGCCGCCGATCAGCATACCGATGAATACGACCGTCCAGTCAAGCCGAATACCGATGTCCAGAAGCTGAGCGTCAGCCATATATGACCTGAACAAAGCAACAGCGGCGATAACCGCAGTTGCGATAGCCAGACCCTTGGTGAGGGCCTTGGTGGTGTTTCCAACCGCGTCGAGCTTTGCCACGATCTTCTGAGCGTCGCTGTCCTCGCCCGCATCTTTGAGAGCGCCGGACATCTCGAAAATGCCGTTAGCGTTGTCTGCAATCGGGCCATAGGTGTCCATAGCAAGCATGAAACCAGTGGTGGCCAGCAAGCCCAAACCGGAGAGAGCGATACCATAAGCGGCCATCTCGGGGTCGCCCTTAAAGAGAAGCATCGAGCCGAGAATCGCGCCGGAAATCGCAACAACAGACCATACGCTGGACTCAAGACCAGCTCCGAAGCCGGACAGAATTACGGTCGCCGGGCCTGTTTTACTGGCCTTGGCAGCCTCAACTACAGGCTTCTTGTCTATAGCGGTGAAATGCTCGGTGAGTCTTTCTATAACCAGAGCGAGAATAATACCCATCAAGTTGGCAGTGGCGAATCTCCACCACTCAAACTTGGAACCGATAGCCGCCTTGGCAGCTCCGTCGGCCTCGAAAATCCAGTAAGAAAGAATATAGAAACCGATCGTCGAAACAGCCGCAGATATCCAGTATCCGTAGTTGATCGGCTTCATCGGGTTCATGTTCATATCGTCGCTTCCCTTAACGGAATATATGCCGATAATGGATGCGATAACGCCAATCGCCCTGATAAGCAGCGGATAGACGACCAAAGTAAGGCCGATGGCTCCCAGCTTAAGGTGCGTTGTAACGGCTGCGCCAAGAATGATAGCGGCCACCAGAGTAACTTCGTAGCTCTCGAAAACGTCCGCCGCCATACCGGCGCAGTCTCCGACGTTGTCGCCAACGTTGTCAGCGATAGTGGCAGCGTTTCTGGGATCGTCCTCAGGAATGCTCTGCTCGACCTTGCCAACAAGGTCAGCTCCTACGTCTGCCGCCTTTGTGAAGATGCCGCCGCCGATTCTCATAAACAGAGCGGCCAGACACCCGCCAAAGCCGAAGCCGATAAGAACCTTCATCGATTCATGACCAAACAGCCAGAACACCAGACACGCGCCCAAAAGGCCCAGGCCAACAGTCGCCATACCGGAGACGCCGCCGGCCCTGAACGCCACATAAAGGGCATGCTTGAAGCTTCTCAGAGCCGCGTTGGCCACGCGAACATTTGCGCGCACAGCCATCATCATTCCGACCAAACCTGCCAGATACGATGCGGCAACGCCCAACACAAACGCAATGCTGACGCCGACATAGATAGGAATGACATGGAAAACCCTGTCGGTTCCCTGGAATCCATCAACGTTCTTATACATAAAGATCAGGCCGATGGCCAGGATGATCACAAACCAGATCATCGTGGAGACCTGCTTTTTGAGGTAGGCGGTCGCGCCTTCCTGAATAGCGGTCGCCACGGCGACCATTCCCTTAGTGCCGGGATCTTCCTTGTTGATCGCCACGAACCACTTCAACCCAAACGCCAGGCCAATCAGCGCACATATAAATACGGCAATCACCGACGGCCACATAATAGGCAGTTCCTCGAAACGCTCAAGCGTAATCGCTTCGCTTGCAGATGCGACAGTCGGCAGCAGGCCAAGCAGACCTGTCATCGCAAGTGCGAGCAGATAGCCGGCACGCTTGCCGCTTCTCATTCGCTCACAGTGCATCCTGAAAATTCCCCTTTCAAATACTTATAAGGCAAACAAAAGGCCGCGTCCCTGCCTGCCTTAACGATCTCCGCAATTTGGAGACATTGATCGCCTATGCGAACCGCGCAGACATATTAGCGGCTGTTATAATGGTTGCGTATTATGCAGCCATAGCCCATCAAGACCGGAATGATTATATGGCAAAGCCTCGCCTGTGTCAAGGAACCAAAAAAGGCCGCAGGCGTTTTTCCTGCGGCCATGTGCACAATATCAATGCGATTTAATTATTCCATGTCGTCAGCGTCACTATATCCCAGTTGACATCGATCAATGAGATCATCAACATCAGCAAATCCGAGACAGATGCACGTATCCGCTGCTCCGTAGTAGATTCTCAGTCTGCCGCCCTCTTCGAGGATGGCTCCGCACGAGAAAACAACGTTTCCTATGTCGCCGACCCGTTCATAATACTCCCTTGGAGTGAGGATCGGCATCGCGCTTCGGCAGATGACCTTTGCAGGGTTTTCCAGATCAAGAACCACCGTTCCCATCCTGTAGATAGGCCCGGCAGAGGTGCTCTTCACGCCGTGATAGATATGCAGCCAGCCGCGTTCGGTTTCGATTGGCGGAGTGCATGCGCCTATTCGATCCTGATCCCAGAAGCCGCCGCGAGTGGTCATCACGACCTCTGAGTCACCCCAATGCAGAAGATCGTCCGAATATGACAGCCACATATTGCCTATGCCGCCGCCATAGGGCCTGTCCAGGCGAACGTAGCGTCCCTGAATTTTGCGTGGGAACAGGCAGCCATCTTTATTTTCCGGCTGGGAGATGAGTCCCAGGCGAGTAAAGTTTTGAAAATCACTTGTCTTGGCAAGCGCCAGTCTCGCGCCGTATCTTGAGTAGGCCGTATACATGATATAGTATTCGCCTTCGAGATAGGTTATGCGAGGGTCCTCAATGCCGCGACGCTCGTAGGAGCGGAAAGGCTCCTCTTTGGATGGCTCCATCGCCGGTTCCGGATCAACTGTAAAGTGATAACCATCCGCGCTGCGAGCCAACGCAAACACGCTTCTCCCGGACAATCCTTCAACTCTAAGAAGAAGAATATACTCGTCGCCGAGCTTGGTGCAAGCTGCGTTGAAAACAGTGTTACAGGGGAAAGGTACGCTGTCCAGAGTGATAATGGGGTTTTTATGCCATCGCTCAACAGCTTCTCTTCCGAGCTTCTTAAACATTCAGATCCTCCACGAGCAATCACACGCTGACAAATAAATATATCGGGAGGAATCGTGCCCAAATGTAGAGTGCAAAACAACAACGTTTCGCACAGCGGTATTCGGAACCTCCCTGTTCTCAGTTTTCAGTCCCCATTTTACCCTAATTTCAATCGAAGGAGACTGCAACATCAGGCAATAATTACTTTACAGGCGCGTGGCGCGTAAGTCAAGCAAATATTAACCCGGTAACAACTCACTCTTCGTGAGTGATAGTAGTAGCTGGTCTCTGTCCCAGCCACATAAACTATGTCATTTCGAACGTAGTGAGAAATCTGCTTTTCCGTAAATCTCGAAAGCCGGAAAGAAGCGAGACCCAGAAATGGGAAGGGAAAAAGCAGATTCCTCGGCTTTCGCCTCGGAATGACAATTTACTTGACGCATCCAGGTATAGTAGCTGGCCTCTATCCCGACCTTGTCCGAGACGGA
>JAAYKE010000171.1 GCA_012522575.1 Armatimonadota bacterium
AGGCACCCATTTGCTCCCACAGCGTATTGCAATTTATATCCCATGGCGCCGCTGACACCCGTCCAGCTTAACGCGATTTGGCTTGTCGAAGTCGCCGTCGCCTGAAGTCCGGTCGGAGTTTCAGGGGGTCTTGCTTTGGTGGTAGCATTTGCTACGTTGCTATATCCCGAACTGCCTTCGGCATTAAACGCATACACGCGATAAAAATAGCTGGTGGCATCGTTCAGATTCGAGTCAGCGTAGGATGCGGCGTTCGCCTCGACGGTCGCAACTTTATCAAAAGGCCCGTTGTTGCTGGTCGAGCGTTCTATCGTAAAGCCGTCTTCGTTTTGGCTTGCATCCGACCAACTCAGATTGATTTGGTCCGTCGATACAGCGCTTGCCGTCAGCTTTGTGGGAGCCGCAGGCGGCGTGGCGGATGTGGTGACTGCCAATACATCGGTGAAATCCGAATCCCCGTCGGCGTTATTGGCGCACACCTTAAAATAATAGGTAGTGGACGCCGACAGCCCCGCGTTCCGATACGAAGTTATGCCTTTGTTGGTGGTCCCAACCTGCACAAATCCGCTTGACGGGTTCGAACTTCGATATATCTTGAAACCGCTTGCATTAGCAGAGGTATCAACCCAACCAAGCTCTACCACATTAAATGAGACCTCTGTGGCCTGAAGGTTTGCCGGAGCGCTGGGTGTGTTTGAAGAGCCTGGGCCGCTGGTCGTGGCATACGCATATTGCGAATATACCGTAGTCGCGCCACATTTTGCCGCAACTCTAAAGGAATAGCGGGTTGACGCAGTCAAACCTGTGATTGTGGTAGAAGTCAACTGTTGCACGGGCTTGATCTTGCTTATTCCCGGCACGATCCAGGTCACTTCATAAACCTGTAGCCCTGTAAGGTCAGTAGCGCTCCACGACAGATCTACCGTAGTCGCAGATACGCTCACAACCTCCAGTTCTACCGATGCCGCATGCAACATGCCGCCGAACATCGATAGCAGTAGTAATATTAGTACAGGCAGGCTTACCCGCCTGGGAGCAGTCATCGGCTGAAGATGCTGCACCAGATGCTGAACACTGGCGATCATTTACTCCTCCGTAGAACACGCTGCGCCATAATAACTACTGACACAGCCCGTTTTTCGGTATGTTCTTGCTTGTTTGCTTGCGGAGTCATCCTAATCACTCGTCTATAACCACAGCATTCCCTGCCGCGACTTTCTTCAAAATGCAAGAACTAACCCATGGGGTCATTCCGCGACCCGCATCCTTGCAATCCCGGCAATAATACCGGATTCGCGCAGTATCGTTCGATTCTATATTGATTTTTCAGAATTGTGCTCTTAGCAGGTCCCTTAAAACCGCTAAAACCCCCCGGCGGAAGCGCCGCGATATTCCATCCGCGCAGTTCCGCCGAGTGGCTCCTCTGTCCTATTCAGTTTCCTATCAATAATATACGTCAAAGTCGCGAATAATACAAATCCGGCATTGCATTCACTCCAATGACTACTTCCGTCACGTTATTGCCCCTTGCCAACACCACTGTCCTGGATAGTGATATCATCCTGGGTTCTGGGCAACAGCCGGCATACTATCTTGCCGCCGGACAATTCGCAGCTTGATATGCCGCTTACGGAAACATAAGAACCCTCTTGCGGCGTTTGCAGCCCGGTCGCATCCACATATATACCCAGCGCAGAGCCTCCATTAAAGATGCTGCTGCCGTCGTCAACATAGAAATGTTCCGGATACGAATTGGAAACTGCCGTCACCCGGCCCCAGGTCGTGACCAGAAGCCCGATGTTGTTCAAGCCAACCGAGCCTGTAATGCCGATCTGTCCCGCGCCGGAGGTGGGATCATACAGCCAACTGCCTCCGCCCAGACGCAGATTTGTTATGCCAAGCGGACAGACACTGCCGGAGCCGACAACTTCAACCGCCGGATTGATGATAACCCGCTCTCCGGAGTCCAATGTAGACAGCGTGCCCGATATGTTGACAACATCGCCGGTCTGCACGTCGTGTTGTTCTTTGGCCACCCTGATTCCGCTGGTCCTGTCTGCGGATTCAACATAGAAGAAGTCCGAGTGGCTCGGATTGCCTGCGGTCACCACAAGATCTTCCAATATGACCGAGTCCCCGTCAGATAGAGATTTCGCCAAACTCAGGCTCGCCATAGCTCCCGGAAGCGCGAAGAAGTCCCCGCCGTGGCCGGTCAAGCCGGATACGGTATTTGCATACTGAACCGCTGGAGCGAACTGGTAACCCGGCTTTTTGGCGGTCACTGAGTAGTATTGGCCGGAATCGATATCAGAGATCAAATACTGACCACTGGCATTGGTCATCGCGCTTTGGCCGGACTCAAGCTCCACGCGAACACCGGCCACCGGACGCTCATTGCTGACGATCATATATTCGTCGATGGCAAATCCCCAATAATCATTCGAACTGCCATAACCCGGATCGGACACAAACTTAATCCAAAGCTCGTTGCCATCCACCCAGTCACTCCATACCCCATCAGGATAGTAGCCCGTGAATGAGTTTACTATATCGCCATACGGAGTCATCACCAGCACGAAGTCCGATTCCTCTTCGGTGTCAATCTCAGAGAAGTGAACACGTATTTTGTCGCACGCATCCCCTCCCGTGTAGGCGACATTCCAATAATCAACCCAGTCATCATAATACGGATGATCGGATGCGACGTATGTCGGGAAGGACCTCACGTCCCCGGTTGTCACCACCCCTGCCAAAGACGCCGGCGCAAAGCCAAGAAAATCAATTCCCGGCAGCGTTATGACTCCACTTCCACCTTTTCCGGGCGTCACCGAAACCGACTTCGTCGCAGGGCTGAAATTCCAGTGAGGTTTCGTCGGCGACAGGTCGTATGATACCGGCTCCATATCCGCCAGAATATACTCACCGCCGTTTTGGCTTGTAGTTTCAATGCCGTATGGCAGCGCGCTGATCTTTACGCCATCGACCCCGCCGCTGGTTGTGATGTCCGTTTCGTATCCGTCAAGATAATAGCCCCAGTCGTTATACCAATAGTCCGATACCAGTTTTATGACCAGGGAGTTGCCGTCAAACCAGTCGCTCCACAGATCGCTGTATCCCCCGCTGATATACTGCACCTGGCTCTCGTCAGGGGTGGATATAGCCACATAGTCATATCCTTCCTGCACATAAAGATCGGCGAAGTGAACTCGAATCTGCGTCGCAGAAGGGTGGGCTTCGATGGTATATGTCAAGTTGTAATCGTCCGGATATGGGTGCGGAGATTCCAACACGTAGTTGGTCATGCCGCCCATAGCGCGGATAATATTACCGGATATTCCGCCCGGAATTGCCGATCCGGTGAAGTCTATTCCCGGTTCTCCGTGATCGGTTATCGTAACCTGCTGGAACGATGGAGAGAACTGCCAATCCGATTTATCGGGCGTGACGGTATAGACGCCCGGGGACACGTGAAGCGTATATGACCCATTGCCGTCCGTTGTCACCGACCGCATCGTGCTGCCGTCGTCTATCTCCACTGTCGCCGCAGCTACCGGCTTGCCTGTGGCGGTTGTAATCTGGCCGGCGATATATGAACCGGGCAGCTTGGCCGATACGACGAGGGCGTACGGCTGCGGCCCCAAAGGCACGTTATAACCTTTTACCTTTACGGTATATGTGCCTGCCGACGGCGTCTCGATGTCGACTGTTTCCACATTATTAAGCGAATCCCGACCACTGCCGTTGCCATAGCTCTTGGAGTAGCCGTTGGGATGGATCACTTCCAGGTCCAGATCGTTGACCAGTTCCCTGGCGGCAAGCAGTTGTCCGGGATAGTCCGTCCAGGCAAGGGTGACCGACAGCGGGATAGAGCCATCCAATACCGTATATTGATACTGTCTTTCTTCCTGCGTGCCGATCCCGGAAGTATCGTCAACGAAGTCGACTACGCGCGGGGCTGCCGGTTCCAGCGCATTTGTCAGGTTTAGGCGACCCCATCCCTCCGATATATCCGGACGCTTGTTGCGAATCTCTTTGGTAGGGCTTTCCGCGTTGCCATATTGACCGGGGAAAAGCTCCGTTGCCGCGTTCATAAGCATCCCCTTGACCAGGGCTGCGCTTGGGTTCAAGGATTTATTTTTAATGAAGTATTCGCGCACGAGGGCAGCCGCGCCGCTCACCAGCGGAGCGGACATGCTTGTGCCGCCCCAGTAAACGTAGCTGGAATCATATACCTGCCAGCCTATGTTCATAATCGCTTGCGAGCGGGCGGACACGATATTAGTTCCGGGAGTGCAGATATCGGGTTTTATTCGGCCATCCGCACACGGGCCTCTGCCGCTCCACGCGACCATCCCGCCGGCGTTATTAGACAAATAATCTCCATAAATCGGGGCGCGAGAGAAATCATAGGGCCACGCGCCGCCATAGGTCGTGATTCTGCCGGTGGTCCTGTTGCTCTCAGTCGCTCCGACCGATATGCAGTTTTTGGCGGTTGCCAGGGTATAAAGAGAGCTGGGACCGACTACTCCATCTGCCGCAGACCTGTCCGTGGCGTCATTGCCCACGGGAAAGACTACCACAACGTCCTTATGCTCCCAAACATACTCATCGACCTGCTGCGAATATACCGTATACTTGCCATCGGCAGGAGATCCCCAGCTATCGTTATGCACACGCGCCCCGTCAGTGTAAACCGGGGAAAACAGGTTGTCCAAATTCAAAGGAGGAAACACGTTTCCGGAACTGTCCCCTATGGACTGAAATATTATATCCGCCTCCGGAGCAGCCCCGGCAAATGAATCCGTATAATCGTGGTTCGAAGGCTGACTGCCGGATTGAACACCGCTGCCCGCCATTATGCCCGCTACGTGGGTTCCGTGTCCTTTAAGGTCGCTCCAGTCGTTGGCTCGCCGCAGAGCGTAGCTTTTAACGATCCTGCCCGCAAAATCCGGATGGATATTGGCAATGCTGCCGGTGTCAAGCCCGGTATCGGCGATACCAATAACCTGACCTTCGCCATACAGCCCCAGACGTTCGCGGGTCGCCCCTGTGCCCGTGATCTCGCCGGCGACGTTATTGGTCGTGCGCGGCTGAATCCATTCCTCTATCCACTGCACATCATCAAGCTCGGCGATGGCAAGAAGCGCGTCTTTGGGAACCGTTGCAGTAATAAGGGTGGTTGTATCGGTGGCAATTGATATGGCAGTAGCCCCATAGCTTTGCAGTTGCTCTGACACATCCTCTGCAGCCCCCGGCGAGGTTAGCTTCATCACCACATTGACCAGATCCCACTTATGGCTCAGCAGCTCCGGCTCCACCTTGAGATCCGCCGAGACATAGCCTACCCAGCGCACGTTCGGCAGGGTCTTGACCTTAGCCAGTTGCCCCGGTCTTACGCGCACTACCAGGGTGTTCTCAGGCACATATCCCACAATGGCGATGCCTGATGATTCCACCAACGCTTTCCATTTAGGCAAAATAGGGCCGTCAAACTGAACAGCATACAATCCAGACTCGCGGATCGGGCTGCCGGTTTGCGAATATTGCGCCTTCGATTCGTCCGGGTCGATGGTGCGGACCCGAAAACGAATAGGCGCGCTATTAGCAGTTGCGCTGATCAAACAGATATGCGCAACAATTATCGCAAGAAGTATTTTTATCTTCATATATATAACCCCTCGTTGCAGACAGGCACAAAGAGGGCAGATTAATCCCCCTGCAATGTACCCTCTGTTTTCTCTATGGTCAATCGGTATTAATACTAGTATTGGCACGCGCAGAAGCCGACAGGGTGATGATATCCGCCTCATTTCTAGGTCGAATCAGCTTTCCGTTCGACGTTTCCGTCTGCTCAACCGAGACCACCCCAGTCACTCGAATATAATCCCCGACCGTCAAATCCTGTCCGTGTGTCCTTATTTTTATTCCACATACCCCGGACGCATCGACAATCCCGGAGCCGTCATCGATATATAAATGATCATCCCCGACCGCATTCACCCTGCCCCAGACGGTGGCGAGCAGACCGGTAGAGCATGCCCCGCCCGCCGCATCTGCGTTGCGAGCTATCGCGGAGTTCGACAATCCCAGAGCCTTGGGAATTGATGGCTCGCCCTCGATAATATAGGACTGGAGAACCAATGCAGCCTCCGGGCCATCCATAATGGTCCATGCCATCAGGTTGATCTTTGCGCCCTCGGCAGGCGGCTCTGTCGCGCCATAAATCACCTTGATTCCGGCATATCCGCCGGGCTCCTGGATATACAGGCAATCTTCAAATACCGCGCTGACTATCTTGGCCGGCAGATACACGCTTTGCGCCAGCGCTGTCTGTCGCGCAATTCCGATGCTTATCCCATCGCCTACCGATACAACCCTGATACCTTCTGATACTCCTACCGCTCCCCATTTGCCGGCCCCGTTTCTGGCTTTGACGCAGAAGTAGTAAGTTTGTCCCACGCTGAGTTGCAGGCCGGTTTTCAATATCGATTCAGATTGGCCGCACGACTCCCACGGGCTGATGTCGTCGCTTCCGGGCAGTGAGCCTATCGCAAACATATACTCCGATATTCCGGATTCAGCGTCCGAGGCAATCCACGATGCGCTCAGGCTGGTAGTGTCGAACGTGCTCGCAAACGACCTTGTCACGATTGGAACGCTCGGCGGAGTGATGTCATTGCTGGCATCTCCCAGAGAAAGCATTGTGCCCAGGGATGTCCCCACCGAAATCGTGCCTCCTCTGCCTATGGCAGGGGATGAATAAAGCGGCCCGTCGGTGCGGTAGTCCCACTTCATTACGCCGGCGGAGTTGACCGCATAAAGATGATTGTCAGTCGAGCCGAAGTAAACCACCTCTGCCGCATCTACCGCAGGTGAGCTTCGAATGCTTCCGTTGGAGTCAAATGTCCATTTGACTGAGCCGTCCGGGTTAACCGCATACAGCAGACCTGCCGACCAGTCATCCCCGGAACCCACATATATTGTCCCGCTTGGCCCGATCGCCGCCGATGAGTCCATCAAATCACCGGTCCACAAGGCCCATTTTTGCGAGCCGTCCGGGTTTAGCGCATAGAAGTAGCCATCCCCGGAACCCATATAGATGGTTCCATCGGGCGCAACGCACGGCGACGAGTCGACCGCGGTGCCGGTCATTTTGCGCCATATTGCTTCGCCGCTCCCGGTATCCAGACAATATATGCCGCCATCTCCGCCGCCAAAGTAGACCCGCGACCCATCGTGGCTGAGCGCAGGGGAGGACCATGCGGTATTATTCAGGAAATACTTCCATTTGAGCTTGCCATCCCATCTAATGGCGTAGAAGTAGCCGTCCTGAGCGCCGATGTAGACGGTGTTATCCGGCCCGATTACAGGCGATGAGCGGTTCCAAGCCCCGGTTTTATATTTCCACCTCAGCGCGCCATCCGCTGTCAGACAATATATGTGGTGATCGTATGAACCGAATACAACCGCTCCGTTTGGCCCAAGAGCAGGGGAAGAGTCAATCGGCCCGTCGGTTTTATATCTCCAGTGGAGGATGCCGTTTGGTCCGACGCAATACAGATAACCCTCATCCGTGCCGAAATACAGCGTGCCATCCCCTGCGACAGCCGGTGAAGACACAATGCCCCAATCGGTGTGAAATTGCGATAATATGCCGGGAACCGTTGGGCCGATGAACTGACTCGAACCCTCATTTTGAGCATTATTTCGGAACTTCGGCCAGGTGGTCATTATCCTCACTACAATGCCGTCACTTGTGCCGCTTGGCCCCCACATCCCGACTCCGTTCATCGCACGCACAGTGAAATAGTATGTTACGTCCAGGGTAAGGTTTAATCCCGTATGCGTAATATGCGAAGCGCCGTCCGATGAAGTCCACCCGACAATATCGGTCCCTCCCGGAATGGTTCCTATGCAGTATTCATAATCCGATATCCCCGATTCAGGGTCGATCGCCAGCCATCGAGCGCTCAGCGAAGTCAGGCTGCTGGTGTATTCCCCCTCGTCGATGACTTCAGGAGCGCCCGGAGGTGTCTGGTCGATGCCAATTCCATCACTGACTCCAACCTCACTCCAAAGCCCTGCCCCGTTTCGAGCGCGCACCGCAAAAAAGTATAGCGCACCGGGGAGCAGTTCGATATCATTCAGGCTGACTGAAGTCTGCGTGCCTGCGGAGGTCCAGTTTATAACATCCGTGCCTCCCGACGATGTGCCGACTGCATATTGATATTCCACCACGCCTGTGTGCGGGTCATCCGCGCTCCATGAGGCGTTCAGAACATTGGGAATTGTGGTGTAATTGCCGTCGTCGACTACTATAGGCGTGGTTGGCGGAGATGCATCGACGAATATCCCGTCCGAGCTTCCGACTTCACTCCACGTCCCGGCCCCGTTACGAGCTTTGACCGAGAAGAAATACTTTGTCCCATCCACCAAAGCCAAATCCGACCTGGTAACCTCAGTATCCGTGCCGACCGATGTCCAGTCAACTACATTAGTACTACCCGCGGCGGTCCCAATAGCATATTGATACTCCGCGACTCCCGACTGAGTATCCGCTGCGCTCCATATCGCGTGCAGGGTGGTCGAACTC
>JAAYKE010000108.1 GCA_012522575.1 Armatimonadota bacterium
CCTGTAGTGTGATTATATATTTATGTGCGGATATCAGGCGGCGCGTTTGGCTTTGGGCATCGCGTCCCCCCAGGCAAGTATATCGCCACAGTGTCCCATGCGTCTTCTTACTACCATTGTGATATGTTCCAGTTCTTCGACGCTCATGCCTACGTGCTCGGTGATTTCCTCGATGCTGATGTCGTTGGATATTCCAATCAAATAGCTTCTCGACATCCGCTTTGCGAGCATGTTGGCAGCTCCGACTGCCCTTGCAAGAGCTTCATATTTTGGGGAATCTTCCGGGCTGTGATGATATAATATCGCCTCGATCAGCGATTCGGGGAACTGCCAGCTTCTGGCTAGATCGCCCCCTATTTTTGCGTGATTGGTGCTGAGAAGCGCCTGTTCCTCCAACTCCATTGGCCGATTATATTCCCTGCAGGCATCCACCACCTGAAGGAACCGCTGCGGCAGCGCTCGGGCTATTATCAGCTTGCCCACATCGTGCAGCAATCCGGCGACAAAGGCCGACTCAGCGCCCTGCATTCTTGACATTCTCGCATAAATAACCTCTGTGCCAACCGCACAAGTGACCGAATGCGACCACATTTCCCGCCAGTCAAAGCCGGGAAACATTTGTTTCGGAAACAGGGCATCGATCACGGAAGCTGAGGCTGCAAGGTGTCGTATTGAGCTGAAACCAAGGGTAACTACCGCTTCAGTGATGGTTTCCGCTTTGACCCTTCTTGAATAGTAGGCGGAGTTGGCTATCCTGAGCACTTTCGTAGCCAGGGATTGGTCGAGCATGACTACTTCGGCCACCTGCTCAGCCGAAGCGTCAGGGGAATTGGTGATTTGAATAATGCGAGCCAGCGCCGGTGATACGCTCGGCAAGTCTATTTTACCGCCTGAACGACGAAACATAATCTCCTCCGGATAATGGCAACGTGTATGAATTACAATGAAAAGGACTTTTGCTAAAATGTTATTCCGTGATTATACGCAATATTCCAATGTGAATTTCGGGTTAAGCGGCCTTTCTTACAGATAAAACCGCTCATTTCAGAGCGTTCGAACCAAATGATTCGCAGATAAGTATTGTAATATAAGACAAGTCCGGGCCGGAAGCGATTTGAAATTGCCGATCCCCGGAGGTCTTACGCACCAATAATATGGCTTCTTCCACATTGTAAGAGTAAGAGAGTTGTGGTATTCTTTGAAAGTTATATCTTGTGCGCCAGCGCAATCGAACCAGGGCCGAATAGTTGTCATCTGAACAAGGATCCGTCGGGATCGTAGAAACCCAATACCGCACATTCGCCGAGCCGCCGAACCATTTAGAACTGGAATGCGGTCGCAAGCTCGGCCCGATAACGCTCGCCTATGAGACTTACGGTCATCTCAACAGCGCAAAAAGCAACGCGATACTGGTGATACATGCCCTGACCGGGGATGCGCACGCCGCCGGCAGACATCAATTATCCGATCGCAAGCCCGGCTGGTGGGATAATATGATAGGTCCCGGCAAGGCGTTTGATACGGATAAGTACTTTGTGATCTGCTCCAACTGCATCGGCGGATGCAAGGGCAGCACCGGGCCTTCGTCGATCAATCCGGAAACAGATGCGCCCTATGGGCTTGATTTTCCGATGGTGACCATTGGAGATATGGTTCACGCTCAGAAGCTGCTGGTGGATTCGATGGGCATAGATCAACTTCTGTGCGTGGTAGGCGGAAGTATGGGCGGAATGCAGGTTTTGCAATGGGCCAAAGAATATCCGGACATGATGCGGCTGGTGATACCGATCGCATCTTCCGCGAGGCTCTCCCCGCACGCTATCGCTTTTGACGCGGTGGGCAGGCACGCTATTATGGCGGACCCAAACTGGAGCGACGGTAATTATTATGGAAGAGCAGTTCCGAGCCGAGGCTTGGGCATTGCGCGAATGATCGGACATATCACTTACCTCAGCGATGCGTCGATGCATACGAAGTTTGGCCGGCATCTGCAGGACAAAGCCTGCCCGGACTATGACTTTGTGACTGAGTTTCAGGTGGAGAGCTATCTGAACTATCAGGGCGATGAGTTTGTAAAGCGTTTTGATGCGAATTCATATCTGTATCTGAGTAAGGCAATGGACTATTTCGATCTCTCGCAGCCGGAGGGGGACTTGCGAAAGGCTCTTTCAGCGGTGCGGGCTGCGTCGCTTGTGGTCTCTTTTTCATCGGACTGGCTGTTCCCGTCATATATGTCCAAGGAAATCGTCTCCGCCCTCAGGCGTAATAATGTGGATGTCAGCTATGCGGAGATTCAATCGGATTATGGCCACGATGCATTTTTGCTGGAAGTGGAGACGTTGGGCAGGCTGATCACCAATTTCCTCGAATACGCCGGTCCCAGGAGTTCTGATGAGCGTTGAAATGAGAACAATATCAAGCTCGAACGGGGACCTGCGTCCGGAGTATCAGTTCATTGTGGACACGGTGAAGCCCGGCAGTTCGGTTCTGGATTTGGGCTGCGGCGGCGGAGAGCTTATGAAGGCCCTGCAAAAGCAGAAGCGCGCCCGCGTGCAGGGCATTGAGCTTTCTGACGTTGCGGTGCAGTCATGCGTGGAAAAAGGGCTTTTTGTGTATCATGGGGACCTCAACGAAGGCCTGGCGGACTTCAACGACAACAGCGTCGATTATGTGATCCTCACTAGCACTATTCAGGTGTTGCAGCGGCCTGACTTGCTGATACTGGAAGCTGGCCGCGTGGGTAAACAGTGCGTGATCTCCGTCCCGAACTTCGGTTACTGGCGTGTGCGATTGCAGTTGATGTTTCAGGGAGTAATGCCCAAGACCTCGCGCCTGCCCTATGAATGGTATGACACGCCAAATATCCACCTGACCACAATCAGCGACTTCACCAGGTTCTGTCGCCAGAATAACCTGCGGATTATCGACAAAACTTATCTGGTAGTCGGCGAAAAAGAGTGCAAGCGGGTAAGGGCGTTTCCCAACTTCTTCGCGGACTACGGCATATTTGTTCTGAGACGCGAGGACCGCGCCTCAGAAACAGATTAATTATCGACCGAAAAAATTGCGGATATCACTCGACCGGCCAGGTGGATACTCCGCATTCGGGACACTCCAGTTCTATCAGCTCAAGGGTCGATCGCGCCTCGTCGAGCTTTTCGTCTAAATTTGACTCTGTCAGCCCGCTGAGCATCTTGAGTTCCCCAAATTTATCGGTTACAAATATCATCGTGCCCGCAACGCAATAGCTGCAGGTGGTCTCGCGGCCTGCGTCGCTTAACAGGGGAAACTGCAAGCGAAGGGTTTTTGCGCAGACATCGAATTCTTCTTTTGATCCGGTGGCAATTGCCAGCACTTCGGCGTTGTCATCGGCAAACTCGTGATAACGCCGGCCTACCTCGGCCAGCATTTCGAGGTCGCTGCCCGAACGAAGGTCCGCAAAAATGATCACGAGATTTTTTCTGCCCTTATAATCGACCGGGGATATTTCGGCGTTTTGCGCAGAATTGAGCTTGAAACCCGGAATTATATGCCCAACTTTAAGCCCTGGCCGAACGAACTGCGCCATTGCTTCCTCGCCGATAGTGATATCGTCTGTATGTGCATCGTTGGTTTGCATTTTACTTCCTCCTGCCAACACCTTCCATTGCCCTCTTGAAGTACTATACCCATCCACGCCATAAGTTGTTAGAGGAAAAACACCTCTTAAAGCATAACGCTGGAATTATAATGGTCTCGAATATTTATCATCGGTTTGGCGGCATATTGGATATCGCGGGCAGATACAGAGGCGTGCTCGCGTTTATTGTGGTGTTCGCGCTGGGAGCTTTTTTTACCCCTAAGCTGCCGGGCAGCAATTTGTCGGTTTTTTTGACCTGGTCGACGCAGCGCGACACTTTGCTGTATTACGCTGAGTATGGCATCCTCGCGG
Organism: Armatimonadota bacterium; assembly: GCA_012522575.1. Lineage (GTDB taxonomy): Bacteria > Armatimonadota > UBA5829 > UBA5829 > UBA5829 > DTKD01. The sequence continues at coordinate 3,932 of JAAYKE010000108.1, forward strand.
CGGGGATGACGCTGGTGATCCTGACCGCCGGGATTGATCTATCCGTTGGCGCGGTGCTCGGCTTTGCCGCTACGATGTTTTCGTTGTTGATGGTGGGCTATGGGTGGCATGCCCTGCCCGCTGCGTTGGTGACTATACTGGCCGCTTCTGCTATGGGCGCAATCAGCGGATTTGTGATCGCCAGATTTCGCATGCAGCCGTTTGTTGCGACGCTCGGTATGATGCTGGTGGCGAGAGGGGCTGCGAAGTGGATATGCGCAGGCCAGAAAGTGCAGCCGGGAGCGCAACCGTGGTTTAAGATGCAGACCGGCAAGCCGGAGTTTTTCGATTGGATGACAACCCCGGCAAAGGGAGTCGGCCTGCAGCCCGTGGTATTATTATTTTTATTGACTATAATTTTGCTGTGGGTTGTGGTCAAATATACTCGATTTGGCCGACACCTTTACGCGATTGGAGGAAACGAAGAGGCGACCCGACTATCCGGAGTAAGCGTTGGAAGGGTGAAGATCGGCGCTTATATGCTCTGCGCGATGACGGCAGGGCTGGCCGGGTTGTGCAACGCCAGCCTCAATACCCTGGGCGACCCGGAGGCCGGGTTTACTTATGAGCTGGATGCGATAGCTGCCGTGGTGATCGGTGGCAGCAGCCTGGCAGGTGGCAAGGGCGGCATGTTTTTCACGCTGCTAGGAGCTATGATCATCGCTTATATAAACAAGATTCTGAGCCTGAATAACTTCGAGGAGCCTGCTAAACTGATGATCAGAGGAGCGCTTATAATAGTTGCGGTTCTGATTCAGCAGACGCTGGAGGCAGTTGAGAAAAGGAGAGTCAAATGAACAGATTTGCCCTGATAGTGATTGCTATATTGACCGTTGCGCTTGCCGGATGCGCAGACAAACAAACATCGGACGAAACGACGAAACAGTTCGTGATCGGAATGAGCCAGTGCAACCTTGGCGAACCCTGGCGCGTGCAGATGAATAAAGACCTCAAAGAGGCCGCTGCAAAGCATCCTGAGATCAAAATGATATTTAAGGATGCCCAAAATAATACCACAACTCAGCAGTCGCAGGTAAAAGAACTGGTTGACCAAAGGGTCGATTTGATCATAATCAGCCCTAAGGAAGCTTTGCCGCTGACTAAGCCGGTTGCGGACGCAATGGATGCGGGGATCGCGGTTATCGTGCTGGACAGGCGCATAGAGGGAAATAAATACACCTGTTTCATCGGCGGGGACAACGAGTTGATTGGCGAAGAAGCGGGCAGGTATATGGTCGAGTTGCTCGACGGCAAGGGCAATATAGTCGAGCTTAAAGGTCTGATGACGAGCACCCCGGCAGTGGAGCGCCACAATGGGTTTATGAAAGGAATTGAGGGTTCGCAGATCAAGATAATTTATTCCGTCGACTGTCACTGGCTGGAGCCTGACGCCCGTCGTGAAATGGCGTCGGCGCTGACTCGATTCCCCGGGGCAGGTGATATAGATGCCGTATATGCCCATAACGACCCCAGCGCTCACGGCGGGTACACTGCCGCCAAGCTCGAAGGCAAAGGCAGGGAGAATGCCATCAAATTCGTAGGCATCGACGCCCTGCCACACGAAGGCGTGGCCTATGTTCGCGACGGGATTCTCACCGCCACCTTCCAATACCCTACCGGCGGCTCCGAGGCGATAGAAACCGCGCTGAAGATTCTCAATGGCGAGGAAGTGGAGAAAGATATAATTCTAGGCACGCGAGTATTCACAGCCGACAATGTTGCCGATGGCGGACAAGCTCTGTAGGCCGGGGATTGCCGCCGATTGACTGACTTTGCTCCGGCATCGAGACTTAACAATTCACTCTTCGTGAGTGATTGTATTGGCTGGCCTCTGTCCCAGCCACACAAACTATGTCATTTCGAACGAAGTGAGAAATCTGCTTTTCCGTATATCGCGGAAGCTCGAAAGAAGCGAAACCCGGAAAAGAGAAGGGAAAAAGCAGATTCCTCGGCTTTCGCCTCGGAATGACAATTTACTTGACGCATTCAAGTGTAGTAGGTAGTTGGCATCTGTCCTAGCCGAGTCCGAGACGGAGATCGGACACTACGGACAGGAGTTCGTGAGCTGTTACATCGAGACTATTCCGATGGATCGAACGGAATTCCCGTATTATTGCCTCGTGGTCTGTTGGCATTCGGTGCGGAATTGTCCTGGGCAGGTTGCGGCGGAGGAACCGCGGTTGAGGCCGCGTCCTCTGTTTGCGCGCCCAAAAAGGTCAGCCTGTCTCGTGCGGCTATGGCGTATCGGTCGTTGCCTCCATACTCGACAGCCTTTCTGAATTCCTGAATCGCACCACCCTTGCGGCCGCGTCGTTCGTTTGCGTATCCAAGATAATAGTGGCCTTCGGGGGCATTCGGACGCATATCTATCAGTTCCTGAGCCTCCGCCTCCAGCACATCCGGGCTGCCTTGTCTGGCGGTATTATATGCGCGATTGACATAAGTTTTGAAGATATTATCCTCGGCGGTCTTCGCTTCCTGTGAATTAGGGGAAACGCGAATGGCTGCACGCCACTTTTCCGTTGCTCCTTCGATATTTCCCTGCTTGTGCAGCCTGTCCGCATCGCGCATGTATTGACCGGCGTGTTCGCTTGTAAGGGAGGTTTGATAGCTCTTATACGCCAGATTAACAGCCCAGACAGCGAATATCAGCATCCCAGTCAAACCAATCACCAGAAGAAATATGCCCAGAAAATTGCGCGTCTCGGAGCTTATAAAAGGAGCCGGAGGAGCGGGAGGGGGCATCGGCGCTTGCGGAGTCTGCCGGGCAAACGGGTCCGGCACTGATGCGGGTTGCGGTTGCGCAGAGGTTCCGTAGGGGGTCCCCTGCCCTGCCGTTCCATGCGTGTGCCCGCCGAACGGGGACGGATATGCTCCGCTCTGCCCGGTCGGGTCAAAAACAGAACCGTTGGCATACTGGCCGGTGAATTTCTGCTCGCGCAGGTCCTTGGCCATATCATCTGCGGATGCATAGCGATCATTCGGATCCTTGGACATCGCCTTGCGGATAATCCCGGCCAGCCACGGCGGCGCACCGGGTGGCGCAGCAGGATCCATATTCATAATGTTGTAGGTCACAGTGACTATGCTGTCCCCGGAAAACGGCTTGGAACCCGCGATCATTTCATACAACATAACGCCAAGGGAAAAGATATCCGACCGAGCGTCGATGTCCTTGCCGGAGACTTGCTCAGGGGACATATAACTTGGAGTTCCAAAGACCTGCCCGTTCTGGGTGATCGGAGACTCCCCTATCAGGCGAGCAATGCCGAAATCCGTGAGTTTGCAGTATCCGCCGGGCAGAATCTGCACGTTATCCGGCTTTATGTCGCGGTGTACTACTCCGTTTTGGTGCGCATAAGACAGCGCAGAGCACAACTGCAGAGCATAGTTAATAGCGTCATTTATGGACATCGGCCCGCCGGCCTGCAACGCTTCTCTGAGGTTCTGGCCTTCCAGAAACTCCATCGCGATGAAGTGGCGGTCGTTATCCTGGCCTACTTCGTAAATCGTGACGATATTGGGGTGCGCCAACTTGCCGGCGGCCTTGCCCTCGCGCCTGAAGCGTTCGATTCGCTCGCGTCGCTGCGCGCCCTGCACATTCGGAGGAATCCAGAGTTCTTTGAGGGCGACTCGGCGGTTGATGCTCGGGTCGATGGCCTCGTAAACAATGTCGTTGGAGCGGGCAATCTCCCTTATGATCTCATATTTACCGATAGTGTTGGTCGAGCCGGTGGACAATTATCTAACCTCGACCCCCGAACACGCTCCAACCCTTTTTGTGCGGTTGTTTTACTCGGATATCGAGTATTTTGAGGATCAAAACGGTGCAATTATCCCTGCCTCCGCGCTCGCGTGCAAGTTCTATGAGGTCCCATGCGGCTTGTGAAGGGGAGCCGTTCTCCATCGCCTGTTTCATTTCTTTTTGGTCTACCTCGTTTGAAAGCCCGTCCGAACACAGCAGGTATTGGTCGCCGATCTCAATTGTATCGGAGAATATGTCTATTTCCACGCTTCGAGCGTTGCCTATTGAGCGCGTAATAACGTTTTTGAACGGCGACGACTCGGCTTCCTGGGCGGTGATGGCTCCTCGCTGGATTTGCTCATTGACCCATGAGTGATCGTTGGTAAGCTGTTCTATGGACCCGTTTCTGAGGCGATAACAACGGCTATCTCCCACCTGGGCTATGTATGCCTCCTCGCCTCTGATCACCAGCGCCGTTAAGGTCGTTCCCATTCCCTTGCGCTCGACTATGGCGTTCGCCAAATCATGAATCAGCCCATTTGCATATTGCACGGATGCTCTCAGGGATTCCTCGACTATTATGGATTTATCCGCGTAATAGGCGCGAATGACCGTCTTTAGCGCGATTTCGCTTGCGATCTGGCCTGCTGCATGGCCTCCCATTCCATCGGCCAGGCCATAAAACGCGCCCTTACAAGCCAGCACATCCTCATCTTCTGGCAGGAAGAACTCGAATTTATCCTCGTTGTTTTCCCGGACGCAGCCGAGGTCGGTTTTCGCGCCGAGCAGCGAATCGACCTCGATTGTCCTGGCTTTTTTGGCCAACTCCTCCCATTTCTCGACAAGCTCGGCGGTGTTGATTTTTGCGGTTATCTCCCGATTGTCAGTCACGTTATGCCACCTCTAGCCTGAAGAGCGTTTGACCAATGGTTATTTCGTCGGCATCCCGCACTATATGCGGCACGTTCGGCTCGACCCTGGCCCCGTTCACAGCAGTGCCATTGGAACTGCCGACATCTGTCAATGTAAATGTGCCATCCGAATGAACCAGATCGGCGTGCCTGCCGGAGCAGTAGGGGTCCGGAATTGTAATATCGTTGTCGGCTTCCCGGCGGCCAATGGCATTTACGCCGTCGTGAATATCGAACCTGAAAACGCCGTCTTGTGAGACTAATTCGGCGACTGCGGGCTGTGCATCGTCAATCTCTTCTTCGACCTCGACCGAATCGGAGATCACGACTTCCTCCTGATCCGTTTCCTGCGCATCATCGAACTCCGCTGGCGGTTCCTGCGTTGCGGGAGCTTGATATTTAAGTACGAAGCTGCCGAACATCACTTCGCTGCCGTCTTTAAGCTCCGCTTTTTCATCTGCTGCGATTTTTTGCCCATCTATTAGAGTGCCATTTGTGCTGCCTCTGTCCTCTACCCAAGCGCCATCGGCATCGACTATGACAGCAGCGTGGCTGCGGGAGATTGTGTTGTGGGATAGCAATACATCCGCATTTTCACGCCCAACCGTATTATCTCCCAAATGCAGCGCGAACTCCCTTGAACCATCTGCAGCGATGAGTTTTCCGTGATCGGCAACGGGTTCTAGCTCTACGCTTACTCCTGTTGGCTCGGAGGCGAGAAGAAAGCCGCAGTCGATGCAATAGGTCTCCGAGGGCGGGTTCGGAGTTCGGCAGACCGGGCAATCTACGTTCATAGCCATCTGCGTCGCCTCCGAGACAGGCGCGGTTATCATCTGCGTGGATTCGCCGGTTTCGATTACTCCGATTGCAGTCTTGTCCATATCCATCAGCTTTTCCCCCGATCAAGGTCGATGATCGTGCCCATAAGGGTTTTTTCCGCGCCGCCGCCCTGTTTAATCTGGTCGATGGCGTTTTGTATTTCGTGCGCTTGCAGGGTTTTGCCCTGATCCATCAGCATCATCTGAGTTTTTTCGAGTTCGCGTATCGCATCTGCGGGAGATACCTGCTGAGTGCGCATTCCCATAACGGTCTTTTCGAGATTGCGGGACGCCTCAGCGACCTCAATTTCGCGAAGAACCTGATCGTTGACGCCGCCGGCAATCAGCCCTTCATCGGCAGTGAATTCAACTATCACATCCGCAGAGACCGATTCGGAGGCAGCGGTCACGGAGTCGTCGTATACAACCTCCACCTTTGCGACGCGATATGTGCCGCCGGGACGATTGCCCAACTCCAGCTCTATTATTGCAGTCTGGGTCTGGCCTCGTTCGAGATCGGCAAGGGTCACTTCCGCTGATCGGTGGCCGAATGCGGGCAGCTTGTTATATATCTGCCGCACCTGCACCCAGCGCGATGTATGCACCCGCATTTTGACGTTGCGCGCAACTATATTCATAAGAGTCTCTAGCTCTTTGCGGAAAATCTCAGGAATAAGTTCCGGGCGGGTGATGTAGTAGTAGTTGCCTCCGCTGCGTTTTGCAATCGAGGCCAGAAGTTCTTCGTTGTAGTCCATCCCAAAGCCCAGTGCAGTGAGGGTGATGCCACGAGATTTCTGCTCCGCTACCTGACCGACAATCGATGAGAAGTCCTTAATCCCTGCGGTCGGCTCGCCATCGGTGAATAACAACGCGCGATTGACATATCCAGGGGATGATACCGACGCGATCTGGCTTGAGCCAAGCTGGATGCCGCCGTAAAGATCGGTGGTGTTGCCGACCTGGAGCATATCTATGTGCTGTTTTATCAGTTGTTTATTGACCACGCGCCGCGCCGGCATTATCACCTCTGCCTGATCGGAAAACGCGACTATGGAGAGGACGTCGGCGGGTTCCAGCAGATCGACCACATAGGAGCAGGCTCGCTTCATATACTCCATCGGCGGGCCTTCCATTGAGCCGGAGCGGTCGAGAATAAGGCACAGATTGAGCGGCATTCGCGCGCCCATCGCGGCCCCGGCGCCGTTTATCTGGACGAGCACATGATCGCGAGTGTTGGAACTAGGCAGGGCATATTTGTTCTCCGGGATGCATTCGACGGTCAGCGCCTGCCGGCTTGTCGACATCTGCGTGCGATCGATATCCGATGGGAATGCACCGCCGGACATCTGCGTCGCGTTGGGGTCTATGCCGCCGATATGCGTCCTGTTCGGGTCATCCGGCGGGATCATTTGAGTTTTGTCGTTCATGTGCTTCTCCGCTCCAATCAATCAATCTCCACCCTGAACTTTGTGCTGCCTATCTGCACAGTGTCATTGGGCGCGAGTTGATGGCGTGTGATTCTTGCGTTGTTGACGTGCGTGCCATTGGCGCTGCCATCGTCATAAATTATATATGAGCCGCCCTCAATGGCGATTCGTGCATGATTTCTCGATACGGAATTGTCCAGCGGCAGCGCGATGTCTTTGGCGGACTCCCGGCCTATGTGCGTCTCTTTGTCTATTAGAAAAGTCTGGTTTGCGTATGGCCCGGAAAAACCTATCAACCGCGCGCCTTGTTTATGGGCGGTTTGCATCGGCATGGTCTGATCGCCAATCGAGGTTGCGGCGTGGGTCGGCGCAGGCGCAGTGACCGTGCAATCGCAGTTGCCCGCAGCATCTTTTATGGCTCCGCAGAACCTGCAGATATGTGTGGATGCGGGAATCTGCGCTGGCGCGGAGTATGGCGCAGAAGCTGAACGGGCAGTGGCCTTGTCTCCATATTTGAACTTAGTCTTTCCGATCTCCAGCAGGTCGCCATCGGTGAGGTATTCCCTCCCGGTAAGCTTGTTTCCATTGAGCCTGGTCCCATAAAATGAGCCAGCGTCCTCGATTTGATGCCGATTTCCAAGCGCGGTTATCACGGCATGCCTTTCCGCCACATCGGGATCACCGAAGACCGGGATATCTGCGTACTCGTCCCTGCCGAGCACGGTCACGGGCCTGTTTAGCAGGATTTCCCTGCCCTCATTGCGACCGACGAGTTTGATGAGCCACGCCTGCTTGGTGATCTCGGCTACGAATCCCAAAAACAGCCCGATAGCGGCTCCGGTCACGCTAAATGCTATGAAACGGATCATCGCAGGAGCGAAATTGGCCACTCCTCCTTTGTTCATCCATACGAGAATCTCAAACACCGAACCGCCGAGGCCGCCGCCGATAAAACCGCCGACTCCGCCGTTGATAATTTTCTTTGTATTAGTAGTCGCGACGCCGTGGGAGATGCCGATCAAAGCGCCGATTAAAGCCCAACCGAAGCCTCTGCCTATCAGTTTCAGGAGAAAAGAGAATAACCCGGCTGAGTGCGCCAAAGTGTATAGAACGCTGTAGACGCGGCTTCCCATTGTGAGGCCGATGATCCCCCCGGCTGCGCCGAATGCGGCAGATACCGCTATCCCCTTAATGGCGTGGCGCGATGAGGCAGCCGACAGAGATTCTGCAATGCCGAGCATCAACCCGACGAATGTCCCTGCGATCAGGCCGATAAGAAAGGTCTGCGAATAGGCAATATCGCGCTCGACATCGGGCATCAGCGGCGTTGGCTCCATCACAATCCAGGCCGCCAGCATTCCGATCACACCGGCCAACATGTATCTAAGAATTCGTCCCATACTTATTCAAAGCTCGACAATTTCAAATCTCAAACCGGAACTTCGTGCCGCCTATCTGGATTTCATCGCCGGCCGAAAGCGGCTGAACGGTGATACGCGCTCCGTTCACGAATGTGCCATTTGAACTGCCCTCATCGCGGATAGAGTAGCCTCCATCTGCCTGTAGAATAGTTGCGTGGCGTCTGGAAGCGGTTGTATCGTTCACCAGTGCAACGGGATTTTCGGCATCGCGGCCTAGCACGGTGGAATGCCCGGCAATCTCAAATATATGGCCTGCATATACTCCCTGTGAGCCGACCAGCCTCGGCACGCCCGCCGCAGCCGCCGATGTGCCGGAGACAGGAGGGCTTCCCGGAGTCACGCTGCAGGCGCAATTGCCGCTCGCATCCTTTCTCTGACCGCAGAACTGGCAGACGTTGGGATCGACTTCGGGAGTTGAACTTGTTGCCGGCGCGTCGTAATCTGTCTGCTCGGTCGGCAATTCGACGCCGAAACTTTTGAGCGCGGATTTGCCGGTTATCCCCTTAGCCTTGAGCACTATTACTATGACCGCAATTGCAACAACCAGCATTATCAGCCCTGACACAGCCTGCAAAATACTGACCCAGGAAGACTCTTTTTTATCCGGCTTTTTGGGAGCAGCCTGCGGACTATCTTCCTCGATTGCAAGCGTATTTACATCACCGGATACTTTGATATCCTGCTCGAAGTTGGGAGTGTCGCGTTTATCGGAGATTGTGATGTCGGAGTTTATAGTTTTGCGTAAGTTTTCGGCTTCAACCTTAACAGTTATCTCCCCTGTTGCGACGTTTGCGAAGGTGGCTACGCCTTCGTCAGCCGGAGTCACAACCGCCGAATGCTTCTCGCTCATCCCATCCGATATGCGAACTATAGCGCTTTCGATGGGCTTGCCGTCCTCTGCCACTACGCGCAGGCGCACCGTGCGAATATACTGGAATTCATCAGCCGGCAGATCGATATTTTTGCCTGAAACAAAGTCCGCGATGGCAAGGTTGCCTGTGGCTTTGTCCATCACGCATATCTTTGCCTGACTGTATTTTTCTCCCAATTCCTCGGCGTCGATTTCGGTGGTTTTGCCTTTGAATCGCTCAGGCAAGGTGGATTGGGAGACGCCGTCGGCATCGACATAGGTGAACCAGTAGACATAGCTGCCTTTTTGCTCTACGGAAAGCTGCGGCTCTGCGTCTTTGTCGTCGGCCTTTTTTTCGGCAGCGGCCCCGGGTTTGGCCTCATTGTCCGGTGCAGCGGAAACTGCGGCGCACACAAACACTACCGCTGCAATCAGAGCGATGAAAAACAGGATTCTTCTGCGTGTGTTTATGATGATCAACTCCTTTGATCAATTTAGAGCCGGAACATTGACTGGTCAGCCGTCTCAAATCTGCTCCGCGCTTTTTATCCGTAATTGCATTATGGCATCCCCGATCGAGTCGGCCAGACCGGTCGCCAGCATTGCAGGTTCGGTGAACTTATCCGCGGCAATCTCACCCGCCAGGCCATGATAATATACCGCCGCAGCAGCCGCAGTCACGGCATCGCATTTCTGCGCCAGCAGCCCGCCTATCATCCCCGACAGCACATCCCCCGTGCCTCCGGTCGCCATACCGGGGGAGCCGGTCGTATTGATGAACGCTTGTCCATCAGGCTTTGCAATCAGAGAGTTTGCCCCTTTGAGCACAACCGTTACCTTGTGTTTCTTTGCAAATGACCGCGCCGTATCCAATCGGTTAGACTCTACCTTTTCGACTGTGGTTCCAGTCAACATCGCCATCTCACCCGGATGCGGCGTTATTATGAGCGGAGCTTTGCATTCTTTCAGGACGCTCAACTCCTGAGCGATCGCAAACAGCGCATCAGCATCTATTATGGCAGGTTTTTTGAGTTGACGGATAAGCTGCCGGACAAACTCGACGGTATCGGAATCGCGCCCTAAGCCCGGCCCGATTACCGCTGCGTCCCATTTGTTGACATAACTCAGCACATCGCCGAGCGAATTCACGCCAAACGCACGCGCCTTGCCCTCCGGCACGGGAACAGTCATCGCCTCAGTGAGCTTGATTTCCAATATGTCGTTGAGGGATTGCGGCACGAGGACCGTAACCAGACCGGAGCCGATTCTGAGCGCTCCCGTCGCAGTCAGGACGGCCGCGCCGGTCATCCCTACCGAACCCGCTACTATGCCGACGTGACCACACGATCCCTTATGAGCATCCGCTTGCCTGTTACTACAGACAGACTCCGCCGTCCGCCAGTCATTAATATATACGGCATCCCCGGCAACATCGTCAGCAAGCCCGGCGGGGATTCCGATATCGGCGACAATCAGGCTGCCTGTGTGACTTGCGCCCGGATAGGTGAGCAGCCCGATTTTGGGCAGCGCAAATGTGACGGTTCTGTCGGAGACAACCGCATGCAACGGCACTGATCCGGTATCGGCCTCAACTCCGGAAGGAATATCCACGGATAATATGGGAACGCCACATCTGCGATATTGATTGATATGAGCTATTGCATCGCCGAAAGGCTCTCTGGGTGAACCTTTTGCGCCGGTTCCAAGCAGGGCATCTATCACCAAATGGCAACTCTCGGCGGCAGGCCATTGTGTGGCAGGGTCGGGATTATCATTGATGGGTATCTTCAACGCGGAAGCGATTTCGATATTCATCAAAGCGTCCCCAGCGGCTTTATCCCTGTCGCCATAATAGACTACAACAGGGCGCGCCGCCGCCTGGTGCAGGTATCGAGCGACCACGAAACCATCCCCGCCATTGTTGCCGGGACCACAGGCGACGAGAACGCATTTGCCTTGCACCTCCCCGCCCATCATATCAACTGCGGTATCAAAGACGGCGCGCCCGGCGTTTTCCATCAAAATGATGCCGGATATCCCGAAGTCGGTGGTGGATCGCATGTCCATCTCGCGCATCTGATCGGCGGTAACAACCCTGGTATATTTTATATTATTCATTTGTCGCCTCTACCACTACAAACGCGGTCGCATATTGGGCAGTATGCGATATGCTCAGGTGGATGATCGATCCCTCGGCGGCAACTTTCGCACGCCCATAGAGATTGACAGTCGGTTTCCCATTCGCAGTATTTACCACTTCGACATCCAGCCACGAAAAAGGTCCGCCCAACGCCTTCGCCAGAGCCTCTTTTGCCGCAAATCTGGCGGCCAGATGCTGGTATGCGGAAGATTTACCCAAAGAATAATCCTGCTCGGTTTTTGTAAATACCCGCGCAACGAACGCTGGCTGACGCTCGCATATTTCGCGAATCCGCTCACACTCGATTATATCTATCCCCACTCCAAGTATCGGCATTTTTATGCTTTCTATTTTTTCGATTGCACTTCTATTTTACGCCACCGTCTATAAGTTATCCTGCAATATGGCGTGCAATCAAAGATTGGGCAGGCGTTGACGGGCAGGGTGCGCAGGGTTAATATATGCGTATTACACTCCAGACACAAAACTATGCGCAAACTAATCATAATGGTATCGATTATCGCAGTTGCCGCAATAGCGATTTATTTCGACGGGCAGACTCGTGACAGCAGTGAGCCGAAGATATTCGGCCCTGTTCTCAAAGCGAGATTTCTCGATCACAGCTTTGGCAACTCGAGTCTTTTCACGATGCCTGATGGCAAAATAATCGTGGTCGATCCTGCCGGAGGTCGAGGCGCTGAGGCTTTGCTGAAGATGTTGCAGGGCGAAAAGGCAAAAGAAATTGATGTTATAGTCACCAATCCGAGCAGAGAATATGCGAAAGCTCTGGCCGGGCTGCAAAAATCTGTCTTGATATCCAACGTGATTCGACCCGAACTTGGCCGCGCCACTGCAAGCTGGACAAAATGGCTCAGGGACAGTAAGTGGGAGGATGTGCCGGAGACTGCGCTGACGCGAGGCGATGTATTGCAGTTCACATCACAAGTCACCCTGGAGGCTCTTAATCCGGCAAAGGAACCTGAGCCACGCGGGGTGGGCAGCGATTCGCTGGTCTTTCGAGCCAAATTCAAGAATAAAAGCATACTCTATCTATCCGACATCGACTCTAAAGGGGAATGCGGCCTGATTGCATCGGGCCTTGATCTGGAAAGCAGCGTGATGGTGGCGGCAAGAAATGGGCGATATGGCAGCAATAGCCTGGAGTTATTGTCTATGGTGAGGCCGGAGATGTGTGTTGTGAGCGCACTGCGAAACAACGCGCCATCAACGAGTGTGATGGATAGGCTGGATACGATTAATACCGGGGCTACCCTATATCGCAGCGACAAGGATGGCATAATAGTAATTAGCACAGATGGCCACTCCATGACGCTATTGGACAAAGGAGGTGGCTATTGAAATGTCCCTCCGGCTGTGTAGCCCGGAGGATCGGAGGTAGCATTATGCAAGATGCGCAAGAACCTACCCGCCCGGTTCGTGATTGTCAAACGCCTATAGTGATCGGCGCCGGGACAGGGGGCCCGCAGGCTCTGATGCAGATCCTGCCTCGAATAGCTTCATCTTTTTCGGGCACATTTATCGTCGTACAGCAGATGGGGCCTGGCATAACCCGCATTTTGGCCGAACAGCTAAACGACAACTGCAAATTGCCGGCCTATGAGCCGGAAGATGGACAGAGCCTGAATGCCTCTGAAATCCTGGTAGTCCCGGGTGGTATGACGCTCACATTATCCGAAGGCAACAAATCTGTCCGAAGCATAGTAAAACTTCAGGATACCCACGCAAATGCCGAGCGCGCCGGCATCCGCACCAATGAGACCATGGCCTCTGTCGCCGCCAGATATGGACGCAACGCCATTGGAGTGCTGCTGACCGGAATGGGAGAAGATGGTCGTGAAGGCATGCGTGCGATCGTTGATGCCGGGGGATACACCATCGCTCAGAATGAAGAATCCTGCATAGTATTCGACCTGCCATCATCCGCGATAGACGCAAATGTGGCCCACGAGGAGTTGCCACTGTGGAATATCGCGGATCGAATAGACTCTTTTATATCTGGGGGCGCCAATGCTAACGTTGCATAGATCACGACTGGGAGACATGCTGGTGACAGCCGGGTTGCTGACCGAAGAGCAGCTTGATCGGGCGCTCGAACAGCAAAACAAGAGCTATCAAAGGCTTGGTGAGATTCTGATCGAAGCCAAGATAGTCTCTGACGATGAGATCGCCGAAGCGCGTGCGCTGCAGCTCGATATGCCTTACGTGCAGCTTGGCGACGTTCCGATCAGGGCCGAGGTAATAAAACTCGTGCCGGAGCATATCGCCCGCACATATAATTTGATCCCGATAAGCTGCACGGCCACAAAAATTGTGATCGCCATGCTGAACCCGATGGATGTGGAAGCCATCGATACCGTTCAGCGGGAATCCAAGAGACGGGTTCTGCCGGTGCTGGTAAGCGAAAACAGGCTCCAGAACGCATTGGAGCAGGCTTATGGGACGGGCGGAGAAGACATAACGGCCTCAATCGAAGAGGCAATCGGCGATGTTGAGGTTCAGGCAGACTCGGATCCAAACGATGATCTTGCCGAGGAACGCAGGCAAAGCACCCAGGCTCCCGTAGTCAAAACCGTAAACCTGGTGCTGCAGGAGGCCGTAAAGCAGCGTGCAAGCGACATTCACTTTGAACCCCGCGCCAATAAGCTGGAGATTCGCTATCGTCTCGACGGCGCGCTGCAGCATATTCGTTATCTGCCCAAGCAACTCCAGCCGGCGGTGCTCAGCCGCATAAAAATTATGGCCGATATGGACATCGCAGAAAAGCGGTTGCCGCAGGACGGGCGCATAAAAATAAAAATAGCGCACAAGCGGGTCGAATTGCGCATATCTTCGCTGCCAACTCAATATGGCGAACGAATAGTTGTGCGCATATTGGATAGAAACGCGCAGCAGATGTCCATAGAAGGGCTGGGATTTGGCGAGCAGGAGTTGGTCGGTTTTAATAAATTGATCCACAAGCCCTATGGCATCGTGCTTGTTACCGGCCCGACAGGAAGCGGCAAGACCACCACGCTGTATTCCGCGCTAAACGCGATAAAGTCGGTGGAAAGCAACATAATGACCTGCGAGGATCCTATAGAATATGAACTCGAAGGCATCAGCCAATCGGCGATAAACGTTCGAGCAGGTCTGACTTTTGCGACACAGTTGCGCGCAATTCTGCGACAGGACCCCGATATCATACTCGTCGGTGAGATACGCGACTACGAAACAGCGGAAGTTGCATTTCAAGCGGCAATGACGGGACACCTGGTCTTCTCCACCCTGCACTGCAACGATGCGCCGTCCGCCGTAACAAGGCTCATTGATATGGGAGTAGAACCGTATTTGATCGGATCATCGGTTGTCGGAGTCATCGCGCAAAGGCTGGTGAGGACTCTGTGCACGCGCTGCAAGACGCCTTATACTCCTACCCCGGAGGAACTTGCGGTATTAGGCCAGGCCAGCCTGGGAGATGACGCGCAATTGTTCGCGCCCTCCAGTTGCGCCGCGTGTAATGATCGCGGTTATTCCGGTCGAATGGCTGTCTTTGAGCTGATGATGGTCGATGAGGATATCCGCCGGTTGACGCTGAGTTCGCCGACCGCTGACCAGGTGCGTGATCTGGCGTTGAAAAAAGGCATGCGGACAATGATCGAACATGCGGCAGAGAAAGTCTGCGCCGGTCTGACCTGCATCGACGAGGTCAAGCGGAAGGTATTTGTCGGAGACGACTTGTAGTAAAACTACATGGAGCTTTTTGGTTTGGACAGGGCCGAGTTGTCTATTGTATGCCAGCAACTCGGCCAGCCTGCTTTTCGCGGCGCACAAATTGCCCGCTGGCTTTATGACAAAGGCGTGCGCGATTTTGCCTCTATGACCAATCTGCCGAGCGGGTTGCGCGAAGAGATCGCCCGTTCGCATAGTATTTTCCGCTGCGAGGTGTCTGCAAAGGCGCGTTCCGCTGACAACGCCACTAAATATCTTCTGAAACTGGCCGATGCACAGACCATCGAGAGCGTGCTTCTGCCCTATCCGGACCGCACCAGCGTCTGCGTATCAACTCAAATCGGCTGTCCTGCCGGCTGTGTGTTCTGTGCGACGGCGATGTGCGGTTTTGTCAGGAACCTCAGCGCGGGTGAGATCGCAGATCAGGTTTTGACGTTGCAACAGGACGGCGGACAAAGGATATCGCACGTTGTGATGATGGGCATGGGCGAACCCCTGCTTAACTTCGACAATGTGATCAAGGCCCTGCATCTGCTTAACGATGAAATAGGCATCGGAATGCGACGGATGACTATTTCCAGCGTGGGAATATCCCCTGCAATCGACAAGTTGCGCGACCTCGATCTTCAGATCACGCTGGCAATCTCGCTGCACGCTCCCGAAGACAATCTCAGGCAGAAATTAGTGCCTGTTTCCAGAAAATATCCCCTTGATGAATTGATGCGCTCCTGCACGGATTATACGAACCATACCAGGCGCAGGATAACTTTTGAATACCTGCTGCTGGCGGGCGTGAATGACTCAGTCGAACAGGCTTTGGCTTTGGCTGAATTGCTGCGAGGCTCCCTGTGTAATGTGAATTTGATCCCTTATAATGAGGTGCAGGGGCTGGATTATAAGCGTCCGACGAGGGATGCGATATCGGCATTTAGGAATGTTCTGCAGGAAAGCGGCATAGAGGTTACACAGCGAATGGAGAGGGGACATTCGATATCGGCGGCGTGCGGGCAACTGAGGCGCAGGCATATCTCAGATTGAAATGGAATGGCGGGAGTGCGTGGGAATCGAACCCACCCGGGACCTTACTCAGACCCCACACAGGTTTTGAAGACCAGGCGAGCCACCAGGCCCGATTCACCCCCGTAATGATGGCGCTGTTTATAGCGTAGTGGCCGGCCCGCAGAAAAAACGGGGCCGGCAACGACCCCATCCTGCATAAAATGGTAGCGGAGGTCAGGATCGAACTGACGACGCCCCGGGTATGAGCCGGGTCCTCTAACCAGCTGAGGTACTCCGCCGCACCAGTAGTATTTTATCAGGACAAAGAGCTGTTCGTCAATGGGTAATGGCCCACTTTCGCAAATCGCGAAACCCTCTCAATAATCCTTCTAGCCTCTAACCTCCAACTTCTAACCTCTAAACCTGGCAACGGATTTTCAGCTCAGTAATTGTCGAAGGTAATGTTGAGGTCGGTCGGTAAATAGTACTATGGATATGCTAAACCCAAAGTTGCGGAGGATGCAGATGAATATAGGCGTAAAGCAGGGGTCGCTGACTGAGGTCGAATGCGACGCCGTGATTGTGAACCTGTTTGAGGGAGTCAAGAATCCGGGAGGCGGAACAGGAGCGCTCGATAAGGCGCTGGATGGAGCTATAACCAGACAAATTGCTGATGAGGATTTCGAAGGCAAGCTCGGAAAGTGTATGTTAGTGCAACCGCCAAAAGGTTTTCCCGCCAAAAAGGTGATTGTCGCAGGGCTTGGAAAGAAAGCTGATTTCGGCGCAATTGAGATCATGAAGGCCGCCGCTGGCGCGATTCGCCAGTGCAAAAAGATCAAGGCTGGCAAGGTCGTCACTATACTGCACGGCGCAGGGATAGCCGGACTGCCGGCGTGTGAATGCGCCAAAGCAACCGCCCTCGGAACCGTGCTTGGGGAATATGAGTTTACTCGTTATAAGACCGGCGATTCCAAAAAGCGCGAGGTCGATTCGGTGGATATAGTTGAGCTTGACCCTGATAAGATAGCTGATATCGAGCAGGGAGTCGAAAAAGCGCGGATTTCAGGGGATGCCATAACGTTTGCGCGAGACCTGATAAATGAGCCTTCCAACGTGATTACTCCTGCTTATCTGGCTGATGTCGCCCGCTCCATTGCAAAGGATAACGGCCTGAAGTGCTCCGTGATGGATCGCAGGGAATTCGAGGAGATGGGGATGGGTATGTTCGCCGCGGTGGCTAAAGGCGCGTCCGCCGAGCCTGAGCTTATCACGATTAAATATGAACATCCCGAAGCCACAAAAACAATCGCGTTGGTCGGCAAGGGGATTACATACGATACAGGCGGATATTCGCTCAAGAACAGCGACTCGATGTATAGAATGAAGGACGATATGTCCGGCGCGGCAGCAGTGCTTGGAGCTATGCGCGCAGTCGGCAAGATTCAGCCGAAAGTGAACATCGTGATGATCGTCGCCGCGACTGAAAACGCTATCGGCCCTGACGCAATCCATCCCGGAGACGTCGTAAAATCCCTGTCCGGAAAGACGGTGGAGATCAACAACACCGATGCGGAAGGTCGATTGACGCTCGGAGATGCGGTCGCGTATGCGAATCGTGAAGGTGTTGATGAGATCATAGACCTCGCGACGCTGACCGGCGCGTGTGTAACTGCGCTGGGAACGGAAATATCCGGCATAATCGGCAGCGATCAAAAGCTCATCGATACGCTAATTTCATCGGGCAAATCGTGCGCAGAGCTGCTGTGGCAACTGCCTTTGCACAAAGGATACAAAAAGGGTCTGAAGAGCGATATTGCCGACCTGAAGAACACCGCAAACGGCGGAGCGGGAGCTATACGAGGCGCGTTGTTCATCCATGCATTTGTGGATGACACTCCGTGGGCGCATATCGATATGTCCGCCACCTTCACCGAAAAGACAATGCCGCTGGCAAATAAGGGCGCATTGGGCTTCGGCGCAGGGACGCTGGTGGAGTATCTGATGCGATACGCTTAATGTTGCGCAGAGTTGCAAGAGCGTAACAGCTCACGAATGATGAGTACTCGATATGTGGCTTCGGGGTACGGATTCGGAGACCCTACCCATCAACATTTTCCCTGAGCAATAACGCAAGAGCCGGCTTATTAACTGTTTTTTGCCAGTTTTGAGAGTGATTCGCCGGTCAAACGCATCGTCAGCCAGCCATCGAGAGGTTCCGCGCCGTGAGCCTCGTAGAAATCTATGGCTGGCTGGTTCCAACGCAGAACCTGCCACTCCATCCTGCCGCATTTACGCTCGACGGCAATGTTTGCGACGATGGAAAACAGAGTCTTGCCTATGCCCTTGCCCCGAAGATGCGGGCGGACGTAGATGTCTTCCAGATAAAGCCCTGCGCGACCAAGAAAAGTCGACATCGAATGGAAATATATCGCATACCCTGCCGGCTCGTCGTCATAATACGCTACAAGCGCCTCGGCAACCGGACGCTCGCCGAACAGCGCCTCGTTCATAGATTCCTGCGTAGCGAACAGAGTATGCGTCAGTTTTTCGTATTCCGCAAGCTCCTTGATGAGCGTAAGAATAAGCCCGATGTCGCCGGGCGTGGCCTCGCGGATCAGCAAACCGGATTGTTCTGACAAAACGATCTCCTATTCAGCCAATTGCTCCGCCAGCCATGCGGCGCGGTTGGTGGTTATCCCATCGACGCCGAACGATATGACACGCTTCGCATCGGCTACTTTGTCACAGGTGTAGACAAAAACCTTCAATCCGGCAGCTTTGGCCCTGTCCACGAATGCCTTGGACATCACTGTATGTTTGAGGTCCAGCCCGTCGAGATTATGGTCGAGCGCGGTCTTGATTAGATTATCCTCGTCGTAAGGAAGAAACTTGCCGGTTTCAGGGTCCTTGGGGGCTTGTTTGAGATAATATACCTGCCGACGCGGCATCATCTTTTTGGCTCCGGCGCACACATCTATATTGAAGCAGATGACCGCGACCTGATATTGCTTGTCGTGCTTCTGCAGAATGTCGCGCAGGTGCGGCAATATCTCAACGCCGGATTTGACCTCGCAAAGAATGGTGCAGTCTTTGGGCAGAGAGTCGATGACTTCCTCCAGAAACGGCATCTTCTCCCCGGCGTAACGCTCATCTTTCCACTTCCCCGCATCGAGCTTGCGCAGTTCAGCCGAATCCGTGTCTTTCACTTCGAGGTCCGCTCCGCCGGTGCGCTTGGAGTTGGCGTCGTGAATGCATATTATTTTGTTGTCTTTGGTCAGCCTGCAGTCCAGCTCGACCGCTTTGACTCCGGTTTTCCACGCCTGATGGAACGCCGCCTGAGTATTTTCAGGAGCGATTTGCGCCTCTCCCCTATGGGCTATCAAAAGCACTTTGTTTGCCGAACCGGGAGCCTTTTGGTTGTCCGCAGAGCTAACTGAGACGGCGCAGACAGACGCAAAGACGCACGCCAGCCAAATATATCTGGTTGTCATTTGAAACCTTTCGAAAAGAGTGTTGGGAGCTATTTTATACCAAGCTGCTCGGCCATCCACGCGGCGCGGTTGGTGGTTATCCCATCTACCCCTGCCGCGACTAGGCCCTTTGCCGCATCCGCATCATCACACGTCCAGGCATAAATCCTCAGCCCTGCGGCGTGAACCTTGTCGACCAGTTCTTTGTCGACTTTTCTATATTCGAGGTTCAGCCCGTCGAGCTTGTTGTCCAGACAGAGCTTGATGAGGTCGTCCGGATATGGCATCAATTCGCCGGTTTTCGGGTCTTTGTCTGATGACTTCAGGAAATAGACCGGCACATCCGGCATGATTTTCTTGGAGCCGGCACATAAATCGAAGTTGAAGCTGATTACTGTAATTTGGGATCGTTTGCCGCTGTCATCGATTGCTTTTTGCAGATATGGAAGGATTTCCGGGCCGCACTTGACCTCGCAAAAGAGGACGCCGCCCTTGGGTATGGTGGCAAATGCCTCCTCGACGAATGGCATTTTCTCCCCTGCGTATTGCTCGCCTTTCCATTTTCCAACGTCGAGTTTGCGCAGTGTCGCAGAGTCTGTATCCTTGACCACGTGGTCAACTCCGCTGGTGCGCTTGGTGTTGCCATCGTGAATGCAGATGATTCGCTTATCCGTAGTCAGGTAGCAGTCGAGTTCGACGCCGGGCACGTTTGTTTTCCATGCCTGGTTGAACGCGGCGAGTGTGTTTTCCGGGGCAATATACGACTCACCCCTGTGTGCGACCAGCAACATTTTCTTTTTCCCCTTGTTTTTAGAAAAAATCTTGCACTCTCCGGAGCCGCTGCACAATAAGGTGAACGCTACGGCGATTGCGGATATAATACAGACTGCCTTTGACATATTACACTTCCTATCAGCGGTAACGAGGCCGCTTGTTCATTAAGTATATCTTGACTTAGACGCAGGCTCGGATAAAACCTTCCCGTTGGAGATCATGCGCCCAAGCTCGATGCGATGGCGGACTACCCCAGGTTTGCTCCCTGCGCGAGCAATGTGCTGCGCAGTTTGTCAGTGTTCAGTTCACGCGGGATCGTGCCATCTTTGACACATAACGCCGCCGCGGCTCCCGCTGCTTCTCCAACCGCCGCTGCAATCGGCATCACCCTTATGGCGGAATGAGCCTCATGCGTAGATGATATAGGGCGGCCTGCTATGAGAAGGTTGTCTATTGTTTTGGGGACAAGAGATCGATATGGAATCTGGTAGCTCTCACCGGGGGCAAGGTGCTTTAACACGGTGCCGCCGCCGTCCGGGGCATGAATATCGACGGGATATGATCCGCGAGCTATGCAGTCGTCGAACTTCCTGGTGGAGAGCAGGTCATCTGCCGTGAGCATATACTCTCCAACAACCCTGCGGCTTTCTCTGATTCCTATTTGAGCGGCGGTCATCTGAAGTTGAGCGTTTTCGAATCCCTCCACGTCGCTGACCAGCCATTCAACGTATTGAGCCACCTGCCGACGGGAATCGACCTCCGCCTTTGTGAGGTCCTCCGCGCTGGTTGCGTCAAGGCAGATAATGCGGGTTGTATTGAAATGGATCTCATCGTCGCGCATAGTGTCAAACCACAAAACATCGTTTCTTGGACAATCGATTCGCCCTTCCTGACGCGCAATCAGGTATCTCTCGGTGATCTGTTGTCTATCCGGCATTTTGGACTTATCCACGCCGCACATTCGGAAGTTCAGCGTCATCGGCTGAGAAAGGCCATCGGCGGCTCTGCCCTTTTCGCAAGGCGCTCCGGTGATGAATGCCAGGTCTGCATCGCCGGTTCCGTCGATATACATGGCGGCTGAGATGGAACCCTCGCCGGATTTGTTGTGGATTATCGCCCTTTTGATCAGACCGTCTACAACCTCTGCGCCATCGACGATAGTATGGAGCAACAACCTCACTCCGGATTCAAGGCAGATGTCATCGGCGACCTGTTTGAACGCCTCAGCATCGAACATAGCGGGTTTATCCGGCCCGCCATAGCCTCCCTTGGCGTCCAGCCTCTCGATCAACTCCTGGAAAACTCCGTCGATAATCTGCTCGCCGCCCGCAAATCGAGTCATGAACGGAAACACCAGTCCGGCGGTCGCCATCCCGCCAAGGTAGCCGTAACGCTCGATAAGCATCGTATCAGCTCCGTTGCGCGCAGCGCTCACCGCAGCACAGATTCCGCCCGGCCCGCCACCGCAAACCAGCACATCACAATTATATTGCTTCATTACACCGCCTCGCATATTTATTTAGAGAAAAAGCTGATTTTCCGCACGACAAGTGAAACCGATGTTTTCGGAGTCGATTCGAAGCCGTCCCCAACCCAATTCGTTCCTCTATGAGTTGGGGACCCAACGCTAAATATTGAGAGAGTTTTTGCGGCTATCCGTTCAATTTCTCTTTTAAGACTTTGTTGATCACGCCGGGGTTGGCCTTGCCTTTCATTTCGCGCATCACCTGACCGACGAACCAGCCCGCCAGTTTTTCCTCGCCGCCCTTGAATCGCTCCACTTCCTGCGGGTTTGCGGCCAGCACTGCATCGACCGCGGCCTCTATTGCGCCGGAATCCGATACCTGCTCCAGTCCCCTGGCCTTAACTATCTCGGCCGCGCTCTTGCCTGTTACAAACATCTCCTCAAAGACGGCCTTGCCTGTGTTGCGGTTGACCGCGCCCTTGTCTATCAGGTCAAGCAGGTCTGCAAGATTCTCCGGGGTGATCTTCGCCTGAACAATCGGAACTCCCTTTGCATTAACCAGCCTCAAAAACTCTCCGGTCAACCAGTTTGCGACCTCCTGCGGGTCTCTGGCGACTTTCGCGCAGGCATCGAAGAGTTCGGCGAACTCCAGCGTATCTGTAAGCACCTCGGCATCCTGCTCGGTGATGCCGTAGTCGGCCATAAATCGGCGAAGCCTTGCGAATGGCAACTCCGGAAGCTCATCTCGAAGCCGTTGGATATATGTCTCATCAAGGACCACCGGCGGAAGATCCGGGTCCGGGTAATAGCGATATTCCTCTGCATGCTCTTTTGAGCGCATAGAAGAGGTAGTCCCGCGATCCTCGTTCCATCTTCGAGTCTCCTGGCGCACCTTGCCGCCTTCGCGCAGCACCTTTTCCTGCCGCATCAGCTCATAATCGACGCCCATATTGACCGACTTGAAGCTGTTGAGGTTTTTGATCTCGGTTTTGGTGCCGAGTTTTTCGCTGCCTTTCGGCTTGATGGAGATGTTGGGTTCGCAGCGCATGCTCCCCTCCTCCATCTTGCAGTCCGATACTCCCAAATAGAGCAATATCTGCCGCAGTCGCTGGAGATATTCGCGGGCCTCCTCGCCGGATTCGATCTGATCCAGCCCGGCAGGCGGCGGGTTCATCGTGACTATTTCCATCAAAGGCATGCTCGATCTATTGCAGTCCACCAGGCTGCGATTGCCCTCGACGTGTAAAAGCTTGCCGGTATCCTCCTCGATATGAACCCTGCGGATCGCAATCTTCTTGTTCTTGCCGCCGGCAAATATTTCCACAAATCCGTTCATGCCAAGAGCCACTTCGCCCTGTGAAATCTGATAGTTCTTCGCCAGGTCCGGATAGAAATAGTTTTTGCGGTAGAATTCGGAGCGCTGAGATATCGTGCAGTTCAGCGCAAGGGCAGCCTTGGTCATAAACTCGACCGCCCTTTGGTTGACCACCGGCAACCCGCCGGGCAAGCCCAGACATACAGGACAGCAGCGAGTATTCGGACTGCCGCCGAAAGCTACCTCGCAGCCGCAGAACATCTTGGACCTCGTCTGCAGCTCAACATGGACTTCCATACCTATTACCGGTTCATATTCTATCATCTTCTGGAATGGGGACCGCTCGCAGATGGTTTGCGATCAAAGCCCGCCGCCTCCTTTAATAAAGCATTATCGGTCGAAAAAACAGATCAAACCCCGTAAAAGCGGATATCTCGCCGCGCCCGAAATGGCGGATTGTTATTTTATCCTATCTCTGGCCTTCTTTTATGCCAGTGGGTGTTTTGCTCGTATGTATATGCGACTCTGAGCAGAGTTTCCTCGGCCATCCCTGCGCCCATTATATGCAGGCCAATCGGCAGCCCGTCTTTGAACCCGCACGGAATCGAAATAGTGGGAATGCCTGCTAGGTTAGCGC
>JAAYKE010000011.1 GCA_012522575.1 Armatimonadota bacterium
CATGTGGGTCAGGTGATGAAACGTTCGCGTGGTATTTGCCGTTTTGTATTGATTGCGGTTGCATAGGTGTCAATTGCATTGTGCGTTTAATCGTGCTCGTCGTCGCGCACAACTGACCAGGTTGCCGACAGCCTGCCCGCCAAACCCGCTCCGGTCGAAAAAGAACCGGCTGCGGAAAAAGCGACTCCTCCCGCTGAAGATACAACCGCCGTCCAAAATGATGTTGCCGAAGCGCAAACACAAGCTCAGACGCCTGCGCCGAAAGATGATGCCACACAGGAGGAGCCGACCACAAGGGCAAGCAAGGACACCTCCAACGCCTCGGCCAACAGAAAAGCCTCGCCGACACATAAGCGATATGCCGGGTATCCCGGGGAAGTCGCTTATGTCAAAGGGAGCAATAAAATCGCATTGACTTTCGACGCCGGAGCAAGCGCAGCGCCGACTCCTGATATCCTTAAAGCCCTGAAAGATGCCGACTTGAAGGTTACCTTCTTTTTGACCGGCAAATGGTGCGAAAAGGAGCCTGAGCTTGTCAAAAGAATCGCGGCAGAGGGCCACGAGATAGCAAATCACAGCTACTCACACCCGGACTTCCGAAAGATAAGCGACTCCGCAATAGCCGAACAACTCAACAAAACCGAAAACATCATCGTCAAGCTGACCGGCAACTCGACCAAGCCGTTTTTCAGGCCGCCATACGGAGGGCGTGACAAGCGCGTGCTGAGCGTGGCGGGAAATCAGGGATATACCTCGATCTACTCGTCGCTGGATAGTTGGGATGCGTTCAAGAAAGGGATCACCAGCCAGCAGATCAGGGACCGCATATTAGAGCGCATACAGGGCGGAGATATAGTGTTGATGCACTGCGGAAGCGCGCCAACCGCCAAACAACTCCCCGAATTGATAGAAAAATTGCACCAACGCGGATTTACCATAGTGAAAGTCTCGGAGTTGGTTGCGAGCAATTGATGCGGCGGCTAGGGAACGCCCGCCCACAGCTTCTCCCAGTCATCTGAGGAATTGGTGAATATGGAGTAGACGTAATAGTCGGTGGGATCCGGCCAGTAGTCCGGGTCTATCAGCTCTGTGCCGAGCACTCCCGTCACCGCGATATAATCCCCGACCTGCGGAGTCGAGTTGTATTTGTCCACTATATGCGTGCGGATTCCCCGAACCGGCATAGGCGGCGTGTCCTTTGTTTTTGTGCCGTCGATGAGAGCGGAGCCGTCGTCGATATAGACCGCTCCGTCCATTGTATCGATCCAGGTCACACGCCCAAACACGCGCACTCTAAGCCCGACAGTGCAAAGCCCTTCTGATTTGCCGGCCAGCACAGGTTGGTTTGGCCCGGAGCGACCGAGGGAAGTCTGTGACATGCCCAGCGGCTTGGGCAGTGATGTTCTCGGGCTGCCAAGTGACCACTGCGACGCATACACGGTGGCCTCCCTGCCGTATATTCCAAGCGCGCCAATAATGGTCAATCCCCGCATCAATTGAGGAGTCGGACCTGATCCGCCGGGCAGCAGAACCGCTATGCCGGACGCCCGGTTGTCGTCCTCGACATAGACTTTACGGCACATTTTGCCTCCCTCATAGACAAGGTGCGGGCTGATGTAGGTGACAACTTTATCCTCTAAGATAGCTCCCAGTTTGTCTTTGGACGCCTTGAGGTCGCCAACGCTGCGCGGAGCCGGGGACTCGAAGCGCACCCCGTCAATTGCGGATACGTGCCACTGAAGCGCAAACAGGTGTTCAAATTCGAGAAACACTGTCGCCACTCCCATTTCTCCTGCAGTGACAGTGATCGCAGCCGGATGCCAGGTGGCATCGTTGGTGAATGACGAGCCGTGCCACCATACTATATCCTGGCTGCGCGGATCGACTCCGCCATTTGGGTCCACCCCGATTTTGACCTCGGTATATCCATCCTCTCCGCCGGATTGATATGTCATAAATCGCGCCGACAATGTGTAGAAATCTCCGGGATCGACGTAGACGCGCTGGAATACGCCCCCGTTTTTGTAGCCAAGGTTGGCCCCGGCTCCAAGGAAATAGCTGCCGTTATATGCTGTAACCCCGGCCAGCCATTTGGCAGAGCCGCCGGTCGGATATGGCCCTATCAAGCCATCTATTGGATGATATCCTGACACGCCCTCCTGGGTCGTATATTGAACCCAGGGACTGAGGCTGTGTCCCTGCCCGGGCTGTGTATCCTCGAAATCTCCGTTGACCAGCCCCCAGCCTATATCCGGCAGAGTCCAGAATGTGGACTTTTGCGATGAGGCGTCCTGATATCCGGGCCTTCGACTCCATACGCGGAAGTTATACTGCCTGCCATCCGCAAGGGAATTAAGGGTTACCTTGTGCTTCGTTACCAATGACATCAACTCGTCGGTAAATATATGAGGCCCGTTTTCCAGCCAGTATTCAACCTGCGTGGTCGATGGTGTATCGGTGCGCCACTCTATTACAATAGACCCGTTTGGATCGACCTTTGTGACGATCTCCGAGAACCATATCGGCGTGGTAAAGGATAAGTCGTCAGACACCCAACTGAGCCTGCCAGGAGCCGCGCTTGTGATTCGATAGTAGTATTGTGTGGACGGAGTCAGGTTTTCGATTGTGACGCTGTGATATGTAGTCGGCGTCTGCTCGACGGCGGATTGATTGTATGATTTGGTTGTGCCATAATCGATCTGCGAGGTGGAGGCGACGTTTGTGCTCCATGTGATTATTACGGCTGTGTCCGGATTGGATGGGTCGGCCTCCACTATCGGGCCATAGTCCGTCAGAACCGGCGGCTGCGGGCTGAAGTCGACTTTATCCCACAGCGTAGACATAACAGCCGACGAATTTGGCTGGTATGATTCGATGAACAGGGTATATGTGCCGGACTGCGGCACCTCTATTGTTCTGACGCACCAGTCCTGCGACCAGGGGAAATCCTCCCACGACTGCACACTGTCGCGGTTTTGGGTGGTTCCGACGGCCAATCCCATTCGAACACGACAGCCGTTGTCATAGGCAGAGCCGTCGTATCTTTCGGAATATGCGCGTGCGGTAACGCTGATGGAAGCGGCTCCTCCTGACCAGGTGAACGTCTGGCAGACGCCGCCGTTTCCCGTAGTTTCGTATGACTCGACCCCGCATACGGAGTTGCCATCAGGCGCGCCGACAGGGTCCAAAAGAGTGAATTGACAGGAATCGACGCTGACGCATCCCGTCACCGGCTCTGCCGGCTGTGCGCCGGGCGAAGGCTGGTAGGAATAGGTTATCCACGAATCCAGTCCCTGTTCGAATCCGGGGTTGGAAACAGGGCTTTGGGCGAGCGCCGGCGCGCCGCCCAAAATCGCGCATATACAAATTATGACGCATATCCTATTCGCCATTCGTCACCGTGTTTCTTCGAGATATATCCCCGAAGCATATTACGCGACTGTAGGCGGCCAGACGCTGAGAAACATATTTATAAGGTTCGCGGAGATGCCTTATAGAACAGGGAAGATGTCGTCTTGACATCGCACTCTAAGGTTGGGCTGTATAGCGCCATTGGACGGCGGAACCAGCATCGCGCTGACGATCCCCGTAACTATTACCCTGTCATTGACCGCGGGCGGGTTAATGGCCGCAACGCCGTCGGCAAGTCCGCCATAGCTGACCCTGATGCCCACCAGAGGGGTTCCCGCGTTCTGTGTTCCGTCGCGCCTTGCCGAGCCATCATCAATATAAAAATATCGATTGGCAGAGTCGACGAAGGTCACTTTGCCGTAGGTTCGGATAAGCAGGCCGATGTTGTTTGGCCCTGATCCTCCGCTGACACCCGGAGTATACTGATTGAGCGCCGAACCTCCGATAGCGTTGGCAGAGAGATACAGCGGAGCCGGCGCTTCGCCTGCCATCGCAGCACACGCGCAGAACATACATACTATGGCGGCTACGGCGATAATTGCTGATTTCATTTCTTGTTTTCACCTCAACGTCCGGCCTGAGCCGGAACCGGATGCGCTCGATATAGTTGGCGACACCCGCTGCGGATCGACGAGATTTTACACCGATCCCTATTAGCTTTATACCTCATTGCGCGCCGTTTGGCAATAGGCAGAAGCAATTTTCTGCGGCAAAATACGGTTGAGATTCAAAAGACGACATGTTAACATGCCGAGAAATGACAACTGTGAGGTCAGCAGATTGAGACTACGAGATATTACCATTCGTGCGCGAGTCCTGGAGGCGGTGCGCGAAGCGCGAATCACCGACATCCACACCCATCTGTTTTCGAACAATTTCCCGCAGCTTCTATTGCGCGGCATAGATGATCTGTTGACCTATCACTACCTGGCTGCGGAGACCCTGCGATGGGGAGTGATCTCACCTGATGGGTTTTGGAAGCGCTCAAAGAGGGAGCAGGCTGATCTGGTATGGAAAACGCTGTTTATCGACCATTCCCCTGTCAGTGAAGCGTGCAGAGGGGTTCTGACTGTGCTGGATCGCTTTGGCCTGGATACGGCCTCTCGAGACCTCAACTCCTACCGTAAATTCTTTGACGCCCTGTCCGCTGACGAGCATGTTGACCGGGTCTTTGAGCTTGCCGGGGTAGACTCGGTGGTGATGACAAACGATCCGTTTGATGAGACTGAAAGATACACCTGGCAGGCCGACCCGAAAATAGATGAACGATTCAAGCCGGCGCTGAGGCTGGATTCCATGCTCTATGAATGGGAGTCTACCGAGGACTTTATGCGGGAATGGGGATACAACGTCAGCGATTATGTAGATATTAAAACGTGCAAGGAGGTCAGGCGGTTTCTCATAAACTGGATCGACAATATGAACCCGGTTTATATAGCCTCGTCGCTGCCCGCGGATTTTGCATTTCCTGATGGATCTGCGCGGTCGCGGCTGATTTCGGAATGCGTGCTGCCGATTGCCGAGGAGCGCGGCATTCCGGTCGCGCTGATGATCGGCGTCAAAAGACAGGTCAATTCCGAGCTTAAATCAGCGGGCGATTCAGTTGGCGCTGCGAGCCTGACTTCTGTCGAGCGTCTGTGCCAACTGTATCCGCACAACAAGTTTTTGATCACGATGCTTTCGCGAGAAAATCAGCATGAGCTGTGCGTTTTGGCCAGAAAGTTCGCCAATCTTATGATATTCGGCTGCTGGTGGTTCCTTAATACCCCGAGCCTGCTGGAGGAAACAACGCGCATGCGGCTGGACCTGCTTGGCTTGAGCATGATACCGCAGCATTCCGATAGTCGGGTGCTTGATCAGCTCATATATAAGTGGGAACACTCTAAGGCTGTCATCGGAGATGCGCTGGCAAGGCAGTATGAGAACCTTGCAGCTACCGGATGGAACGTAACCGACGAAGAAATCCGTCGGGATGTCGCCGATTTGTTCGGAGGCAATTTTAGCTCATTTGCGGACAGATAGTTGGCGAAAAGAAACTACGAAACCCTGATAGACAGACTGCATAATATAGCTGCCAAGCCGAATGCCCAACTGCTGCAGATCGGTGAGTTCGAGGCGTGCGGAAAATCATATCCCATGTTCTGCGTTCGCATCGGCAAAGATGCCTCGGCGAAAAAGAGAGTGATGATCAATGCGGGAATCCACGGCGACGAGCCGGGCGGAGTTGAGGCTGCGTTGGCTTTTATGGATCGCATCGCCACCGCTGATGGACTGCGTGATCGGTTCGATTTCACCGTGTTGCCCTGTAATAATCCCACCGGTTGGGAACGTAACACCAGGGAAAATGTGAACGGAATAGACCTTAATCGGGAGTTTAACGCGCCCAAACCCGCCCCGGAGGCCGGGATAATATCAAAAACTCTGCAGGGCAAATGCTTTGACTTGATCTTTGAGATGCACGAAGATGTGGACTGTCCGGGGTTTTATATGTATGAAATTGCCGAGGACCCGGCTGCATATATCGGAGAGCAGATCATAGAGGCCGCAGAATCGATTGGATGTCCGATAAACAGGGATGAATGCATCGAGGGAACCCCTGCCGCCAACGGCCTGATCCGACCTAAAATAGTGAAATTTCGCAAGACACGGCTGCCGCTGGCTATATTTGCATGGCGAACCTGCGGCGGCCATGTAATCACGCTGGAGCCGCCCGTCACCGGGCTTTCCATTGAAAAACGAGTTCAGATACAGCTTATCGCCCTGACGATTGCCCTCGATTCTTTAGCAGCAGCGGAATAAAAATGGCCAGGTTTATGATCAGCATGGCCACGCACACCCAAAGGGCATTGCGCATGCCTACATGATCCGCCGCCTGACCTATCGCCGGAGGAAAGATTGCCGCGCCCACCGCTCCCGCCGATACCACCACCGCCAGCACTGTCCCTGACTGCACCGGATGAAGCGCGCTTGCACGACTGACAATGGTCGGCCAGGCCGGCCCTAATGCAAACCCGAGCAAAATCACAGCCGGCAGCGCAACTGTTTCCGATTGAGTAGTCAACAGCGTGATCTGACAGATGAGAGCGAAGCCGTGCGCGACTACAATGATCGCATAATCCGACAAATATCTGGCCGTCCAGACGGCGAAATATCGCCCTATGCCGATTCCTCCCCAAAACAACGCCACGCTTGCAGCAGCCAGAGGCGCGCCGGTTGCCAGGTCTTCTTTGAAATATCGCGCCAGCCAGTTCGCCTGCCCGCTTTCTGCAGCGACATAAAACAGCACGCCCAGGGACAGCACTATCACCGCGCGATCTTTGAACACCGACCGCCAATCCCCGTGTTGAGCATCCCCAACAGGGCGTTCTTCCCGTTTTCTGATCGCGGCAAAGATCACCAACGCCGCGATGACGCACAAAGCCGCAGTCAGCACAAATGCCCATCGCCAATAGTCGATATTAATCGCAATCAGCCAGGTCACGGAGAGCGGCCCCGCGACTGCGCCGAGGGCAAAAAAGACCTGACCGTAGTTCATAATGGAGGTGCGCCGCTTCGGGCTGGTCACATCGGCTATAATTCCTACCGCTATCGCCTCGGTAAATCCGCCGCCCGCGCCCATTACTAGGGACATAACGATCGCCATTGGGTAGGTGTTTATGCAGCCAAACCCAAGGCTGCCGAGCGCCATCAGCAGACATCCGACCATCAGCACAGGCAGCTTGCCGATTGTATCGGAATACTTTCCACCCAAAAGCACACATACGACGAACGCCGCCATTGAGACGCGAAAAAGCCAGCCGATCAGCGTATCGGAGTCGTGGCAGATAGGGCTGATCTGGTTGAGAGCCGCTGCAAAGATGGTATATACCAGCGCGTAACCAGCCAGGCCGCCGATTGCCGACACTATCGCGAGTCTGCGATAGCCCGGGGATAGATTATTCGCCGTATCAGTCAACTACTTATCCAGTGTCACGGCGTATACATCAACCCCAGCGGAGATATATAGCTTGCCATCGTTCGAGCACGCCACGTTATTAATCTTTTCCGGGGCAGTAGCGACCACCGAGGTCCTTCCGTTGCGCATATTGAGCTTAATTATATTCTTATTATGCGGGTAGAAGACAATGCCGTCCCCTGCTGTGGCATAACTTCGTCCGTACCTGCTCGGAGAATCCACCAGAGTCATGAACCTGTGTTTGATCGTATCGAACAGGGTCATTTTGCCGTTGACTGTGATCAGCACGCGCCTGGATTTCGCGTCGTATGCGAGCGCCCACACATTAGTGCTGCCCTCGAATTCCTTTTTGAAGATTACTTCTTCGGTTTTCGGATCAAGGACGCCGAACCTTGGACTTTCTCCGGATTTTGTGGGCAGGCCGTTGCCGCCGAGTCCTGAGCTGATGTAAACCATGCCATCATCCGCCGGCAATGCGCTGATTATGACCTGCTCGCCGAGCGGGTTTTCTATGACTTTGTTGTCCCCGGTTTTGAGATCGGTTATGGATACAGCCCCGCCGTATTTGCCGTATTGCGTGTACCAACCGGTATAGAGCTTGCCATCCGGGCCGAGATTTGTGCCCCCTTCCGGCCTGATGTAGCCTTGTGAGCCGAGGCTTGCAATCACCTTTGCATTTACGCGAATTATCTGAACCCAGTGCTGTGACGGATCGTACTTTACATTGTCGCCGCGAACGTAGGATACCGCGTAGACCTTGTCGTCGAAGAATGCGACATCATATACCTCTCCTCCGGCATCACATATCCTGTTTGTGCTCACGTATTCCTTTGTATCAGGATTCATCCACCAAAGAGTCTGGCCGAAGGTCGGGCCTCCCCACAGCTTGCCATCGGGAGCCACTCTCAGGAACATAGACAGGCGAGGCGCGGATTCTACGGGAACCGGCTTCAGTTCAACTTTGGTATCGCCGGGTTTGATCACAAAATAATCCTGCCCGCGCAGTCCTAGCACCCATCCTTTGCTGGTCACTTGCTGTATTCCGCCGCGATGCATATCAAGATCGCAGATCAGTTTGATGTCTTCGTCGCCGACTGTATAGCTATATAGAGCGCGGCCCTGTGTCATATACGCCGTTGTCGGGGTCGTCATGCGCGCAAAGGACCATATGCCTTTGTCCGCAGGAGGCGTGGGGAATGGTATGGGTTTGATCTCTTCCAGGGTTTTGCCGTCGAAAACCTGCCTGCCGGTGACAAAGTTACCGTCGAAATTTGTTCCGAACACTCCGTTGGATATGCCGGGCGGAGCAGACTCGAATTTTTTGGTTTTAGGGTCGTAAATCAGGCTGGTAGGTTTTTCTGTGTTGAAATAGCATAGTATTCGGCCATCGGGCAGCGCCCATACATATCTGCAATATAGATTGGGAGGCGCAGGAGCGCCGATGTCCTCTACGGTATAATCATCTAGATTTAGCGCGCCGAGTTTGCCGCCGGGATATGTGCCGCCATAGACCCTGCCGTCGTTGCCCAAAGCAAGGTTCCAGATGTAGGTCTCGCCGGGAAAGTCCGAAACTTTGATAAACTCCATTTTATTGAGGTCAAAGGTCATAAATACGCCGTCATAAAATGTGCCGACGATCATCCTGTCCCCCGGAACTTCGCTGAGCGCCCAGGAACCTGACCCGGCAGGCGCACGATAGGATCGACCTGTGTCGTTTTCAAAGTCTATGAAAAGAAGCTCGCCGTGGGTGCTTTCGTTCATATCGGAAAGCACAAACAACTCATTGCCGGTTGCGCGATCCTTCACCAGAGCCGTCGCAAGGATATTTTTCGCCCGACACGGCTGCCCGAGGTGCTTAAATTCTGCCGCTCCCGCGCTTGCCGCAATGGACATCAGGGCTATGCTTGTCAACATCATACCAATAGCTTTCTCCCAGTTCATCAGAGTCC
This sequence comes from Armatimonadota bacterium, assembly GCA_012522575.1. GTDB lineage: Bacteria > Armatimonadota > UBA5829 > UBA5829 > UBA5829 > DTKD01. The sequence goes on from JAAYKE010000011.1 coordinate 9,316, forward strand.
TCCAGTTTGCCTGACCTATGTTAACTGAAATTGCACGGGCCGTAAAGACGCTTCTCTGCAATAAGCAGCTTTTAAGGCCGGCGGCAATGAAAATCACAGACTTTTGAGACCATTGCAAAGCGGGTAATCTGTGCCAATGAGGCGAGAGATGATATAATATTGCCGTTGGGCGATTGGGCTGATAAAAATTGCCCGAAGTGACCTAAGTCAAATTTAACGCCCATATATAGCGATATACTATTGGTGTAGACTGTTAATAGGCTCAGAGAGGAGATCGTTTTATGAGTATGTTTTGCTATCAATGCGAGCAGACCGCCAAAGGCTCCGGCTGTACGGCCGTTGGCGTATGCGGCAAGGATGCATCAACCGCAACGCTGCAGGACTTGCTGTTATATGCGGCCAAAGGCATATCGATGTATGCCCACAGGGCACGACAATTCGGCGCTTCCGATATCGATGTCGATATTTTCGTTATCAAAGCGCTGTTCGCGACGGTAACAAATGTGGACTTCGACCCGGAGCGCCTGCAGGGGATGCTCATTGAAGCTGCCAGCCTGCGTGACAAAGCAAAGGCTGTTTATGAGGACGCCTGCGCAAAAGCCGGCAAAACCCCCGATCGATTGGATGGAGCCGCGCAGTGGAAACCCGAAAGCTCCATTGACGGCCTGATCGCACAGGGCGCTGAAATCTCGATTGTAAAGCGGATGACATCGCTTGGCGATACGATTGCGGGCTTGCAGGAACTGGTCACTTATGGGTTGAAGGGCGCGGCTGCGTATGCCGACCACGCTCACATATTGGGCGTTCACAGCGACGAGCTATATGCGCTGTTCCATGAGGCAATGGACTTTCTGACCAAGCCGGACCCTACCCTCGATGAACTTCTGGGCTGGGCGCTTAAGACCGGCGAGATTAATATGAAGGCGATGGAGATTCTGGATGCGGCCAACACGGGCGCATACGGCCATCCCGTGCCGACTCAGGTGCGCGTGGAGCCGCTGAAAGGCAAGGCTATAGTGGTCTCCGGGCACGATCTCAAAGACCTCGAAGAGCTGCTCAAGCAAACCGAGGGCAAGGGAATCAACATCTACACCCACGGCGAAATGCTGCCGGCGCATGGTTATCCTAAGCTGAAAGCATACAAGCACCTCGTGGGCAACTTTGGCGGCGCGTGGCAAAACCAGGTCAAGGAATTCAACCAGTTCCCCGGTGCGATTTTGATGACCACCAACTGTATCCAGAAGCCGCGGGAATCTTATAAAGGCCGCATATTCACATCCGGTCTGGTTGCGTGGCCCGGAGTTGAGCATGTGCATAACTCCGACTTCAGCAAGGTCATTGAGGCCGCGCTGGCTGCGCCGGGCTTTGAAGAGGATGGCCCGGACAAGGAAATCACGGTAGGATTTGGCCATAACGCGGTTATGAGCGTGGCTGGACCAGTGATTGATGCGGTCAAATCGGGCGCGATCAAGCACTTCTTCCTGGTAGGCGGTTGTGATGGCGCGAAGCCGGGTCGCAACTACTACACCGATTTTGCGCAGCAGGTTCCTAAGGACTGCGTGATTCTGACCCTTGCATGCGGCAAATATCGCTTCAACAAACTCGAATTCGGGGACATCGGAGGAATTCCGAGGTTGCTCGATATCGGTCAGTGCAATGACGCATATTCTGCAATTCAGATTGCGGTCGCGCTGGCAGAGGCGTTTGGAGTGGGCGTAAATGACCTGCCGCTTTCGCTGATTTTGAGCTGGTATGAGCAGAAGGCTGTCGCGATTCTGCTGACCCTGCTTTACCTTGGGATCAAAAACATCCGCCTTGGGCCGACCTTGCCGGCGTTCGTGACACCGGACGTGCTCAATGTGCTGGTGGAGAAATTCAATATTATGCCGATCTCGACTCCCGAAGAGGATTTGAAGGCTATATTGGGCTGATCGGCTGGATAACGGATGGGGTCTGCGGATCCCATCCTTTTTTATGTCTGCAAATTAGAAAATCGGGGCTGGATGTGCGACTACGGCTCAATGCCAATGAGCACCAGCGGGACCGCAGGAACGCCTCGGCCCTGACGAATTACATTGTAGAATTCCCCTTCGTAGTAGGAAGGGCCGGAACTCATCTCACGCTGCAGCGACTTCATCGGCATAATCTCAATGCCTACATCGATCCGATCACCCACATAAAATGCCAGATGCTTTACGAAAAGATCGTACGCAACAAATGAGTATTTACCAAATTGCACTTCTATTGCCACGCGATCTTTCACAAAATCGGTCTGATTATAGCTGAAGATGGCCTCCTGACCTGCTTGTTCAATCGCCTGTTTCTGTTCTTCAGGCGGCAAACTTAGCGTCTCGCGGATCAGTTTCTCATCTTTTGTAACCCAATAATTTACTCGGCTCTCTGCCCATTGGGCTTCACGCAGTTTTTCAGCAAAAGATGCATTCAAGTCAACAGGGCTATAGAGCATCTTTCCCAGCATATTGCGTTCTCTGGACACTTTAGTTCTGCAAGCCTCCGCGTCAACAGCTCCAATGATATTTATGATTTCGTCATAAAGCTTCGGCTTGTGCACGAGCAAAAACTCATAGCCGTTAAGATGAGAATGCATTGCGGCTATTTTCATTCTGATTCCTCATTTAATGATATCTGAGTGTTGGAACCGTCAGTCCACGGCGGACTAACGAGCGTTTTGCCGGCTTTTGATGGATCGAAAACAGGTCGATCCATCGGTCGCGTGCGCAGATCGCCGTCAATCTCTTGTTGTATCCGCTGTTTGGCCAGTTCAATATATTTAGGGTGAATCTCCACGCCGGCTCCGCGCCTGCCGTGGCGAATTGCAGCAATGATACTGGTTCCTGAGCCAAGAAATGGGTCAAATACCAGATCGCCCTCGTTTGTCATAGAAAGCACAAGGCGTTCGATTAACTCGACGGGAAACTGGCAAGGATGCTCAGTCTTCTCAACGTGATTACTTTTTACGTTCGGTATGATCCAAAGATCGCCCGGGTTCTTGCCCAGCGGGTTACACGAATATTGTCCGGCTTTCGGGCCTTTGAAGTGCTTCTTTCCGGGGTATTTTTGCGGCACTCTCACAGGATCAAGGTTAAATACATAGTCATTTCCCTTGGTAAACCACATAATTGTCTCGTAGCGACCGGAAAATCTCCGCGAACAGTGCAGGCCGTGCTCGAAATGCCAGATTATGCGGTTGCGCATTATCAGCCCTGAATCGACAAACACGGAATAGAGCAGCGCATCCAGCGGAACTACGCTACCATCTTCTACAAAATTGCCGACCTGCCAGCATATACTCCCGGCGGGCTTCAGAATTCTTACGCACTGCTCTATCACCGCAGACTGCTGGGCGATGTAGTCACGCAACTCCATCTTCTTCTCGTATTCCTTGCCGATGTTGTATGGAGGAGAAGTGACGACAAGCTGCGCGGATTCATCTGGAAAGTCATTCAAATGCTCCAGGCAATCGCCTTCGAATAAAACATACTCCGGAGGGCGCGCGGCATTTGACCGTTGATCTGAGAATAGGGCCAAGTTCCCTTGAGCAGGCATATCAACTCCCTGATTTGTGCTGAGGGTATTGTACAGCAGACAATTTCACCGGTCAACCGCAACAACGGCCTGCGAATGCGCCTTGCTTTTATAAGCCCAGCAGCCTGCTTGCGTTTCCGCCGAGCACTGCCTCGATTTCGTCTGATGTGAGGTCTAATGCGCGGATGCCTTCGAGTTCAGCGGCTTGATCTGTCCAGGGAGAATCCGTAGCAAACATGACGCGATGCAAGCCGTGTGCGCGGATCATCGATGTCATTGATTCCGCTCCCATATCGGTCAGTGAATAGCTGGTATCGAAGTAAAGATCCCGGCCTGTCAGATACTGATAGACCTCGTCCCAGCATTGATAGCCGCCCATGTGCCCGGCAATTATTGTCAGATTTGATACTTCGTCGAGCACTTTGGCAAGTCTGTCCGGCGTGCAGTGCACCGGAGGAGGCAAGCCTATATCGACTCCGGCATGAAACAATACTATAAGACCCGCATCGGCCAAGGCTCGATAAATCGGGTTAAGCCGAGGCTCATCGACGAAAAACAGCTGGTAGTCAGGATGAAACTTGACTCCTTTGACGCCATCGGCAACCAGCATATCGATCTCAGATTGCCAATCGTCCTGATCGGGATGGATGCTGCCAAAGCAAATCAGGTCGTCGTTTTCACGAGATACCTCGGCTGCCCAGCGATTGATGCTGCGCACCTGAGAGGGCTTTGTCGCTATGGGCGCGATCACCGAGATATCCACGCCGGCACGCCGCATCGATGCGCGAACTCCGGCGCAAGTGCCATCGGTGAACGGTTCTACTTCAGCGCTTGCGCTGAGCGACTCCATAGCGCGTGGCGCAAGTGCGTCCGGAAAGGCGTGGGTATGCGTGTCTATAATCATAATGACTATATTGTAGCCATTCCTTAAGGCTGGGTCAATGCCGACGCGAGTATATTTTACAGCAGCCTGCCCTTTAGCGTTTATCGTCAAAGCCGGTTATAATGGTGGAGTTATGATGCATATAAAAGCAGAGTTTGTGACCAGCGTAGCCCGATTGGATCAGCTTCCCGATGAGCCGCTGCCGGAGATCGCTTTGGCGGGCAGATCGAATGTCGGCAAGTCATCGTTGATAAACAGGCTTCTCGGCAACTCGAAACTGGCGCGCACATCCAATACTCCCGGACGCACGCAGACTCTGAACTACTATCGCGTAAGCCCGCCCGATATCAGAGCGTTCTTTCTGGTGGATATGCCGGGATACGGCTATGCGGCTGTTAATCGAGCAAAGCGCTCCGATTGGGGAAATCTCATCGAAGGCTATGCCAGTTCCCGCCCGACGCTTCGCGGCATCATTCAATTGATCGACCTGCGACATCCGCCGCAGCCGCTGGATCATTCGATGTCGCAGTGGTTGCGAGATCGCCGATTCAACTCTCTGGTCGTCGGCACTAAGGCCGATAAGGTGGCCAGAACCAAAGTGCCGGAGCTTATGCTCAAAATTGCCGAGAACCTGAATATAGACAGCCGTGACACAATGGCGTTCTCCGCTCAGAGCGGATTGGGGCGCGATATGCTTTGGCAGTGGATCGTGGACATGGTGGCATGATCAGCCGCCTGCCGGCATCATCCGACAATAAATAATGAAGGTATGAAGCGATTCGGAGATGAACAATAGTTTACGACCGACAACGCTTTCGAATGGGAGGGAGCAATAAATGTCCACAGAAACCGCGCTCGGAATAATAGCCATCTGCCAATTGCTTATCACGATTGCAATAATCGCGGGCACGGCAGGGGTGATTATTGCATTAATCATTTTCAAAAAAGTCATCTCCTCAAAGCTCGACCAACTGATCGGCAGCGTTGAACCGATCCTTGAGCAAACCAGAGACATAGCCGAACAGGCAAAAGAGGCCACCGAGAAGCTCAATACCACGGTGGAATCTATTCTCTCCAGGGCGGACGACACCGCAGAAAAACTATCCTCGAGGGTGGACAGCGTCTCGGCCAAAGTTGCGCAGGTAGTAAGCCCTAAGGTGGCGAGCTATGCCGCGGCGGCCGTCAAAGGATTTGAGCTAATCCAACAGGTCTTTGCAGCACGTCGAGCGGCTGCCACAGCAACCGATGCACCGGAGGAGACAGAAAAGACAGAGCCGACAGAAGAGCGGCAGGATAGCTGAGCTTTAATTTGCTCGGCTAAAATGCTGTGTGCGTTTTGATGGTCGAAACCCGATCAGCCAGGCTTTTCTGCCGGCTTCTTTTTTACAGGCACATACATTACCCACTCAGGGCCGACGGGTTTGCCGTCTGCGTCTACTCGGAATGTATACACGATATTCTCGCTATATTCCGTTTGGTCGACTATCTCTTTTTTGCACGCGATTGTGACGACATTTGCAGACTCCGTATATTGCGGGCACAGCCTTGATTTAAGCAGCTTTTCGACCGGGGCATATTGTTCTTCAGTGAGAGTGGCGAGGTCCAACCCTTCGCTCGATGTCATCGCCCGTCGCTGACTGGCGTCGAGGCTGGCATATACTTTTAAAATATCCTGATTGCCAAATTGTCTCACGTTAACGGTTGGCGGGGAAAGTTCATCGTCGGACATTACGTTCTGAATATACTGCTCCTGAGTGAGTTGCGCTATCTGCGAAAGCCCGTCCAGGCCAATGGTGTCGGTCTTGCTGAGTTCTTTGCGCCAGACCTCCACGCTTGCCTCCGGCAGTTGGCAGGCGCGCTTTTCGAGCCAGTTACGGTCGCGAAACTCGATAATATCACCCTGCTTGTCCCAATTGTAGAAGTATACGTTCTGAATGGACTTCAGCAGATCTCTTAACTCCACTTTCCCGGTTGTGACGGGCAGGGTGGGATTCATCGCGCCGAAATAATCCGAAACCACGTTCAGTTTGGACGCCTTGGCAAATTCGAGTTGAATGTCATAGAGCTTCCTGCTCTTCACCTCAAATGTGATTTTTTCTTGTAGCGCAGGCTCTTCGTCGTCATCGTGTTCGATAATCGGTTCTCCCTGCTCGGCCACCGCTTCTCTTTCTACTTTTATCGCATTTATAAGCTCAGAAAAGTGAGATCCCACTACCTTTGACATCGGTTGTTTCTGTTCTTCTGAATCCAGCATAATTTTGCCAATGCAATTGGCCATTGGGCTTTGGGGGTCGAACAAAGGGATATTGGTTTCACCGCGGCTCCAGTTGGAGGTTTCATCGGCGCCGTATTTAACAGACAAATTGCCGATTAATTGGTCGGATATCGAAACACCCAACATATTCCAGGGCGATTCGCTAAAACTGAGGGTTAGCTTTGAGGGGTCGATATGATCTAACCGTTTAAAAATATCGCTTTCCATTCTCTCCTGCTCGGCTGGCGATATCTCCCGCATAGTGCTCACGCCGCGTATCCTTTGCTCGATGATCGACATCTCCCGCACAGCGCTTATAAGGCTGTTTTGAGCGCCGACAGACATGTCCGATGCTTTCAAATCCATCCGCTGGCCGCCGGCAATTGCAGCAATCGCGTCCGGAGATTCTTTGAAGAATTTCCCCAAAGACTTGCCAAGTTCCGACTCGGCAACCCAGGACAAATAGGGATTAGTCTGCCGCAGTTCCTGCAGCGATTCCTTGCTGAGATCCATCAGTGAAGAATACTGTTCGATGCCTTCCGCTCGCCGTTTGGCTTTTTCGGCCTCGACCTGTTCCTTTTCACGATCCCGCTTATTTTCGGCCGCCAGCAACGCTTTGGTGTCGGAAGAGAGCCGATATATCCATTTGCCCTCTTCGCCGGATCTCTGCCATTTGAACTTCATCACCCTTGCAATGGAGTTCATTAAGTGGCTGACAGGGACATCGGTCACCGAAATTGTCATCTTTCGGTCCTGCACCTGCCAATCCAGCCTGTTTATTCCCGCCCTGAACGTTATCCCGGTGGCCGTGGTGAGATCAGCGAGTATTGCCGAGACGGTGCGCGCAGATGCCGTGTAGGTGATCTTTTGAGCCAGCCGAACATCCTTAATCTCGGTTTCCTGGCTTTCCTGGTTTGCTCCGGGGACGTTTGGATCGACCGTAACCTTACCGACGGCTCCAAGTGTCAGCGGCAAAGTGAGTAATAGTATTATCAGAATCCACGTTCGCATATCGACACCTCTGACATCTGCTTACTATACTTTTATTCTGTTTTTTTATATGTATTTCCTTGTATGGTTGATTATACCCGCCGATTTCGCTTAAAAAAAGTGCGGGAATAAGCAGATTAATCGCACGGTTTTACAGGGCCGCAACGTTGTTGGCCTAAAAAAAAGAGCCAGCCGAATTGAATCGACCGGCACACACGATAACACAGCTCAACCGACCACTTCAGCGGCGGCGCTGTCATCCCTTACAGGTCCTCGTTTTTTTCTCAGAGGAGCCAGGGTCAGCTCCCGTATCCTGCGAGCTCTGTAGTTACGCTCATACCGGGCGAACTGCTGCTCGATTTCGTCCCAATTCTTTCGGGGGCCGACGCCCTCGTGTTCTTCTTCATCGGGTTCAGTCTCGATCTCGTCCTCTATCCGGTTGTCGTATTCGATTGTCGGTTCGCAGTCAACGGGGGCGTCAAGCAAAACGATTGATTCACCGGTCATTTTGTCGCCTCCATTCTTTAATAATCCCTAACACAGACGTAAGCTCGGCCAAAGTTGTTCCGGCCGAGCAATATATTATATGGCAAGTCCGCCGGAATTGAAACCTGTTTGACGGCAACAATTGATTTTCACTGATTATTTTGTGAAGTCGGCACAAGGCTTAGCGGATTTCAAGCCGAGCGGGTGTTATTTGCTTGCCTGTCTGCGGTTCGATGAGCGCACCCTTTCCAGCAGTCCCTGGACATCGTGCGGAGCTTTTTTGGATGAGGGGAAAGCCGTTTTTAACATATCCCACCAATCGTAGTTGCGCGCATAGACGAGGTCAAAGAGCATACAGCCCTGACTGTTTGCCAGGCACTCCGCAACAGCCTTGGCAAACGCCTGAGGTCGGCGCTGATACTGCAGCAGATACAAGCTTGCATATACAAACGTATCGTCCTTGACGGCGTTGACCGACTCCTGCGCCGCTGCCTCCACACTCATCCACTCCGGATCGCCGACCCTGGCGGCATCCTTTCGGGACGGATGGGTGTAGTAGCAGCCCGTACACATAAAGTCCACCTGATCGGCATAGCCCGTGGTCTCGTAGCCCTCCGGCCACCATTCATAATCCGCAGTATTCGATTGGCTGCCCCAGTTTACTCCGACGTCATAATACATCGGATACCACGAGCCGACGTATATGCCCAGTCGCGCGCCCGGTCTGGCGGATTTGACCACCCCGCGAGCCTCGATAAGAAAATCGCGCATCACCTGGGCGCGGAACTTTAGCCAGTCCTTGAACAGCGGGCCGCGCACCGGATCCTGATAGCCCACCAGTGTCCTTGCCAGGATATCTCGAGGCCAGTTCTCGACCTCCCTGCCTATGCTTTTCTCGAACTCCTGCCGGGAGATATCGCTGAAGTCGGCATACAGGCTGGGATAACGCATTCTATCGAGAACTATGCCGTCGATTGGGTAGTCCTCGCAAAGCTCCTTTATTATGCTCAGGGCGTAGTTTCTTGCCTCCGGGTGGAGCGGATTCACGAATATGGCCTGATGAGCATCTCCGATCTCCCCTACCCTGGCCAGAATATCGCGGGAATCGAGTTGAAATCGTCTGCCGCTTTGGACTACCTCTCGCAGCCATGCGCCGGCCTCACCCGATCCCAACAGCAGAAAACCATCCTCCGGAGCGGATATCTTGGCCTTGCCGCTGGCCACACCGCTTTGAAGTGGCGTGCCATTGGATGCTACCCGCACATAAAATGTATTGGCCGGCATCTTTCCCGCCAACTCCGAGCTATAACCATACAGACAAACCTCGCCCTTGCGCAAGGCGACGTTGGGCTTGCCCATCACAATGGGTTCTTCTCCCTCAACACTGAGCACATGTTCGATTTCATACTGCACGCACTGCCAGTCCGGACATTTGTGCGCAGGGCCGCCCGGCAGCGTCTTGGAACCTTCAGAGAACACATTGATGGCGGCATAGACCGGTATCTGCACTTTTCTGGCTTCTTCTATTACCGTTTTGAGAAGGTCATAGTCGGCGGGATAGCTTTTGCCTGCCGAGGAGCCTGCTTTAGGCGCAATCTTGCTGTTGTAGAGCGTCATCCCGGAGAGCGGCTTAACATCCACGATGATCGTATTGATGTTTGCGGACTTGCACTTTTCGACCATATCCGCCACCCCTGCTCTGGTGGAGAGGGTTTTCATGTTGGCTTCCGCATCGAACCACATAATGCGGGCTTGTGCGTCTTCCTGCTGTGCGAGAACGCCGGCCACGCTGGCGGCGACCGAATTCGAGCTGATAAACATTAGTGCTATCCCTGCCTGTAGTATCCTGATCAACATATATCAATCCCGGTGTGCGCAAATCGGGCATCACAGTCTGCATCCACACAGCAACACAGACCCCGGCGGGGTCCGTGTCATATTTTCTATCTTCCATATTTCCGGCGTCGCCAATATGATTAAGATCTGACAATGACCGTAGCCGGGTAGTTGGAGCCGGCTAACGGCACTGTGATTACCTTACACATCTTCGTCTCACCCGGATTGAGCATAATGCTGTCCAAAGTGACCTCAGTGGGCGGCTGCGCATACTTCACCGGCATAAACTTGCCGTTCACAATGAACACTCCCGAACACGGGCCTGCGCTGGGATCGAATACTATGCTCACCTTTTTTGCTTCGTCGGTGGGATTATGCACGCGCACATTGATGTTGTATGTCACGCCATAGTTGCCATACAGCGTCTTTTGCGCGCTGGAATCAGTGAGCGCGTGCTTGCCTATTGATATAAATGCCCATCGAGACCCCACCTGATATTCCGCATCAACCGTTTTAATCGGAGTCGGGTAGATATGCTCGGAAAGCTGCATCACCCGCGCATCGGTGGCTCGCGCAATGCTGCCGCGGGTTACGTTATCAACTCCAGGCTCCGCAGCGGTGATGCGCAAATAGGTGCTGTTGCCATCCATCTGTTTTAACTGGAGGATGCCGCTGGAGGTCTGCTTGGTCGACAACAAATCCGACACCAGCACCAGCCGCGATTTAGGAGGAATAGTCTCCAGCACGCTGATATCGTTGGCGCAGTCCCTCATAAATGCGTTTGCCGCGACGTGGCCTACATATATGGTATCCACCGACGGCGGAGAAATGCCGCGGAATATCCTCATCTGAGCCGAGGTGTCGTTGGGATTGATCAACTCGACTATCACCTGCACCCGCTTAGACATCTCGCTCTGATGGTGGTATAGGATTCTCGTAACTACATCCTGATCAACACGGCCAACATACAATGACTGGTATTTGTGGATGCTTTCAGGCTCGTTGCTATAAAAAAGTTGGACGGCCTCTTCGCGAGGCAGCGTTATATTGCGAACCTGCACGCTTGCCGTTGCAGAAAATGGGATATAATCCCGACCGACGATGCGCACATTCACAGTCGCATTTCTGGTCTTACCGACCCCCAACGACTCGTCGGAACACTTTACTTCCCCTATCTCAATCGCGGACCCCGGCTCCAAAACGGCATTTTGCGCAACCGCCTGCCGAGCGGCGTAGCAGACCAGTTTACCCGGACACGGATTGCCCGTCACCTGCCCGATGGCCGTGGTCGGCAGCTTGCCTGCGTATTTCCTGACGTTGACGACCAGCATCGCCCGCTCGCCCTGTATGCTGACTTCCACCAGCGCCCTTCCGAGTTTTTTGGCAAACACGGTCAACTGTCTGCCGTCGGGCTGCACCGTAACGCCGGCTATCTCTGCGTCGTCGATGGCAACCGAGACCGGCCCTGATGCCGCTCCCTTTATATCCACCTGCCGATTTTCGCCGAGCGGAACGGTAACTTCATTTCGAGAGAGCGCAATTGCGGGCAGCAGCAGAAAAGTGCGAATCTGCGACGCCCATTTGTTGGCGACATCGAGCGGTTTGCTGTTCAGAGCCTTTGCATCATTGGCGGTGGCAATGCAGATGAGTTGATCCCCGGCATAAATCCGCGCGGCGTTTTTATCCCCCTGCACCTTAAGATTAGCAGGATTAAAACCGGAATTGACCAGCGCAATAATTCGATCGGTGGTGATTCGTGCGCGTTCCAGCCCGCTCAGGCCGCCATTAGAAACCTGAAAACGAACTGCGATTTCGCCATTTATCACAACTGACCCGGTGTTGCCGGACGCCGCAAGGGAGACTCTCGGTTTGAAGTCTGCCTGCGCAGAACCGACAACGCACGCCAGCGCAAGGATGACCACCGCACATTTCCACAGCATTCGCCAATTCGACATCTACTCACCCCATGTACGCCAAAACCGGGAAAAGGCACAACTCGTCTTTTCCCGCAGGAGCCGTTCTAATACATTATAACAGGGTTCATTCTATGCGTTAGCCGTTTTTCCGTCAAGTTGGGGATATTACTCAGTTGCGATTGATAATGCAACGTTTCGAGGCCGGTTTGGGCGAAGATTCGGAGATTTTCAGCCATCCCGGATCACAAAGCCAGCCTTCTCCACCAGGACTTTCGAGGTTGAGGAGCGGCGAGGGTATCTTCCTCGAATTGCCCGTCTTCATTATCGCCGCTGTCAATCGTTGGCTCTTGTTGTGATTCCTGCCTGTTTGTGTGCTCTATAATAAGATGTATGCCTTCTTCGGGCTGCGACTCTTCTTCGACTATCTCCGCTTGCACCTGAGGCGGCTCCTGGCTTTTGGGGAAGTCCCAGATGGATTGTTTCTTGTCGAATGCTTCCTGTGACTGTTTTTTCATATCGGAAGCATCGAACACGCTCGCAGTGGCAGTTCCGCTTTCCAGCGCTCCGAGTTCGGCATCTTGAATACCGGTTTGTTTGAAAAGCTCATTGACCCTTGAGACGCGATCCGCCCACTCGGCTTTCTTGGGTTCGGGCAGGGCTTTTGCCATCTCATTAAGCTCCATCGAACTGAGAGCCATCGCCTCCTGAGTGCGATTGAGCATAATGTTCGCTCTATTGAGCATAACGTTCAATTCCCGCTGACGCTCCAGCAGTTCGCCGACAATATCATTTGTGTTTTGCTCTCTGGTTCGGGCGTCTTCATACTGCATTTCCAGCATCTTGCTTTTTTCTCTGAGGCCCGTTGCTCGTCGCAGCGCGCGATTGAGCTTGTCTTGCAGTGTATTAATTTGCTGCAGCAGTTCTGTTTTTTTCAAAGACTGACCACCTCCAGACAGGTCTATTATCGGCGTCAACAGCCTCCAACGCAACCCCTCAATCAAATACGAATAAGCCGCAGATCTTGTTCCTGCTACTTATATAATACATGTGGCGCAGATTTACAAGCTGTGTGCTGTTGTCTACAAATAGTGAACGCTTTGCCGGTTGACAGGGAGATGTTGGTGTGTTAGACTTGATCGGTTTGGTTTTACGAGCCTGCGAAAGGAGTCCCTCATACGATGTTGATCCATATTAAGGGCAGAAATGTTGAAGTCACCGAGGCCCTTAGGAGCTATATAGAAAAGAAGCTTCCGAAGCTGGAGAAGTATTTTCTGGATATACGTGAGGCCAATGTAATCCTCAGCGTGCAACGCGGGATGCAGATGGTGGAAGTCCAGCTTGAGGGCGACGGTATTTTGCTGCGCGGCGAGGAGCGCCGTGTAAATGATATGTATGCCAGCATCGACGAAGTGGTCGAAAAGCTGGAAGGACGAGTCAAAAAGTTTAAGCGCAAGCGTGATAAGAGCGCGGGAGAAGGTCCCAAGGCTCGCAACGCTATTCGCGACAAGGCTATGATCGAGGCATTTGGAGCAGAGGAAGACGACTCCGAGGAAATGCCGACTCTGGTTCGCACCAAGCGATTTGCACTAAAACCGATGACTCCGGACGAAGCTGCCGCGCAAATGGAGCTTTTGCACCACACTTTCTTCGTGTTCCGCAACGCCGAAACCGAAGAAGTCAACGTTATATATTTGCGCGAGGACGGCAACTACGGCCTTATTGAGCCTGCATAAATCCGCTAACCACGCCAGCGACACCGTTGGGACGACGCATTATGTCCTGCGAGAGACGGTCGCTTCCGGTTTACGGAAATCCGGAACCGTGGGAAGTGTTATGCTGTACGGCGGCAAGCGGATCACATAAAAGGAGTCACCATTAAATGATAGAAACAACCAAACAACTATTTGGAATGGCCTACGGCCAGTACGCTATCGGCGCTTATAACATCAATCACGCCGAGGAGACTATGGGTCTGTTTCAGGGCAATATGGACTCGAAAGCCCCGTTTATCGTTCAGATTTCCAAGGGTGCGCGCTCATATACCAACAAGCTTATGCTGGAGGGTATGATCCGGGCGGCAGACGAGATATTCCCGGACGCGGTCTTTGCGGTGCACCTCGACCACGGCGACGAGCAGACCTGCTATGACTGCATCGACAGCGGGTTCTATTCCTCGGTTATGATCGACGCCAGCCACGAATCGTTCGAAGAGAACATCGCGATCACCAAGCGCGTGGTCGACAAAGCCCATGCTAAGGGCATCAGCGTCGAGGCCGAACTCGGTCAGCTAGGCGGCGTGGAGGAAGATATAGTGGTCAGCGAGGAGAACGCCAACCTCACCGATCCCAATCAGGCCGCAGAGTTCATCAAGCGCACCGGATGCGACAGCCTTGCGTGCGCAATCGGCACCAGCCACGGAGCTTTTAAGTTCTCCGGCAGCCAGGGTCTGCACTTTGACGTTGTAGAGGCAATTCAGAAGCTGGTCCCCGGTTATCCGCTTGTGCTGCACGGATCAAGCTCAGTGCCGCAGGACGAAGTCGAGCGAATCAATGCAGCCGGAGGCGCTCTCAAGGGAGCTAAGGGCGTGGATCCTAATCAGTATCTGCCAGCGGCCAAGCTCGGCGTCTGCAAGATCAACATCGATACGGACGGTCGACTTGTGTGGACAAGGGTTCACAGAGAGTTCTTCCGCGATAAGCCGGAGGTATTCGATTTCCGACCGGTCGGCAAGATATTCCAGGGTGAGTATGCTAAGTTCATCGCCAGCCGCAACGAGCTCCTCGGCTCTGCGGGTCAGCTTGACGCCGTGCGAAGCGCTCTTAGCAAGTAAGAAGGGAACGCCAAATATCTTGGAGCTTGCCGTCTGCAGCGATGCGGGCGGCAGTTCCGCATTATAACGGCGGCATTCAATCTAATGATATCATCCATCACACTCAATCCGTGCATCGACAAGACTGTCTACGTCGATAAGCTCGCCTGCTACGATACCAACCGTATAACCAAGGTGGAAATAGATGCCGGCGGCAAGGGCATAAACTGTTCTCGCATGATCAAGGAGTTGGGCGGAACTACCACTGCGCTGGCTTTTTTAGGGGGTGAGACGGGGGATTATGTCAAGTTTGTGCTGGACAGGCGCGGGGTCGGATCGGTGGTCGTGGAAACAGCCGTTGAAACCCGCACCAATATATGCATAGAGGAAAAGTCCAACACTCCTCCCACCACTCTCAATGAACCCGGCGGCCCGATTGAACATAAAGAACTGGTGGAGCTTTTCGAGAGGGCTAAGGATCTGGCGCGTGAGAGCAGCTTTATGGTGATCGGGGGCAGCGTGCCGTTGGGCGTCAACCCGGATGTGAAAAGGGTGCTCATTCAGATTGCGATGGCAGGCGGAGCGAAGGCGGTGCTGGATGCGGACGGAGACGCATTTACAGAGGGAATTAAAGCGAAACCGTTTATGATTAAGCCGAACATCGACGAGGCGCAGCGGCTGCTGAATAAGACTTTTGAGTCAAAATCCGATGTTGCGAGAGCGGCTCTGGAGCTTTCCAGGACGGGAATCGAGCTGGTGATCATCTCCCTCGGCAAGCAGGGAGCTGTCGCGTGTTATGAGGGCTCGATATATGATGCCGCGACTCCGCAGGTGGAACCAAAGAGCACGATCGGCTCCGGGGACTCACTTATCGCAGGGGTCGTGTATGGTCTTGAGCAGGGACTGAAGATAGAGGAATGCCTTGCCCTCGGCTGCGCATCGGGAGCGGCTACGGCTCTCAGCGATGGCACTGATATCGGCAAAAAAGAGGACGTCGACCGATTAATAGGAGAAGCCAGGGTCACGAAAATTGAAGTGTCTCAGATTTAGAAAGCAACGCGAGGCCGCCGCATCAAGCCAACCTTCGCCCGGAAAACGCGAAAGCCCGAAAAGAGCGAAATCGCGAAAGATACCTATCCGTAGTTCAGAACGCAGACCTCCCGCTCTCCCAAATACTGTCATCCTGCGTCAACAAATAGCGTCATCCTGCACGAAGTCGCAGGATCACCCCACAGCTACATGCGGAATGACAAAAGAAATGACAGGTGATAATATCACATTGCAGCGATATGTGCCGTTTTTTTTCACATCGCCCTGTTTGCCCGGAACATTTGCTGCGATAATGCGGTCGAATGTGTATGTTGACTAATAAGTCATCAATCTCTGCCGGCTTTTTCGACAGAAAAGGAAACAGGTGAATGGTATGAAGAGACTGCTTAAAGTTGCTGCGCCTTTCTTGCTTGTGGCTTTTCTTACAATCTCACAAGGGCGCGCTCAGAACTTGCTGCCTCCCCCCGTGAAGTTGCCGGATTGTGAACAAAGGATTGCGAAAGCGAAAGCCGCGATCTCGGATTATCAAAGCTCGTCGACATCGTGGTCAGGCAGGTGGGACAGGGTAACCGACGTCAAACCTGAATTGAGAAAATATCTCAAGGAGACCTATGGTTGGACATTTGCGGGAGATGCGAAGACCAGACAGGAGATAGAGGTCACCTTCGCAAAGGACAAGTATGACCTGAAGCTGTCTCGACTCGACGACCAGGGCAAAGTCCTTGGAACAAGTCGCTTTTCCGGTTCTGATCCGGAGGTAACCGATATTCTGCACAACGTGCAGGATATGGTTATGGCGCGCTGCGTCTATTCGTGGGACTACTGCGGCGCGGACGATTCCTTTGTATCCTCATCTTCAACAGGATGGTCTGCGTCATATCTGGACCCGACGAAGGGTTATATGCCGATAAAATTGCTTACGGGCAACTTTAAGCTCGAAGGAGCCGCCTCGACGGTCTTTAGTGACTTCAAGCAGGACACGAAAACCCAACGATGGATACCCTGGAAGATGGTGGACACAATGCGGGTTCCGGAACAGAACGTGGTGGGCAAGATTATCACCATGAAGTGCCTGGAGTTCGCGTTTGACTAACGCCTGAGAGTTATTTGCTGCGAAATGCCGGCCTTGGTGAAAATATGCCAGGGCCTTTTTGATTTCAGACGCCGGCGTTTAGACCCTCCCCCAACACGGCGATGTAGTTTTGCACGGGCATATAATCTGTAAGGGAATTGCCTGTGCCGAGCGCCCAGAACCCATCGGCGAAGCATTTTTCAATCTGATCGCGTGCGTAGGCGCGAACCTCGTCTTCGGCGGATCGACATATTATATCGACATCCAGCCCTCCGAGAGCGGTCACACGATCGCCATACATCCTCTTGAACTCTGATACGGGCAGGATCACATCTTCAAATGAATGCTTGGCGTCGATTTTGCAGTCGTCGATGAGTTCGTCATAGACCTCGGCTAGATTTCCGCAGGAGTGGAGAATAAATGGTTTGTTCTGAGCATGCGCAAAAGTGACCATTTTCGTATAAATCGGAAATACCAGCTTGCGCAGAAGCGGCGGACTAAGAAACGTGGAGGTTTTGAACCCGAGGTCATCGCCCTGCCGCAAGGCTCCGATAAAACCCATTGTAGCAAGCTGCCTGACCGCGCTGATATGCAAACTGCCGATGCGCATAAAGACCTCTTCGACTAGTTCCGGATCGTCAGCCAGCATATATGACAGTCCGATTGTCCCCAGCATCTGCGACGCCCATTCATACGGCCCGGCGCAGACTCCGCCGACTATCTTTGCGCCATCCGGCAGCATCGAGGCGACTATCTCGAAGTGGCTGAAATCGATCGGGTCGGACTCCGTCGGCCACGGGTAATTTTCATAATCCTGACGATTGCTAATGACCGCCAGCGCCTCGCTGCCCTCAGTGACCCCTCCGTGACCTGTGCCGAGCGGGCAGCGCAAGGGGATCTCCACTGGCACGCAGTCAAAACCCATCCCAAGCCAGAAATCGACATAGATGCGCCAGTAGCTGTCTGTGCCGAATGGCATTTTGTCGAAGTTCGTATTGGTTCGGCGGGCGATGAATCCGGGACTGGCGATATGCTCGTAAAACGGCAGGTGATCCGGCCTGCCGCTTCTTGTCAGAACCTTCAGGAATTGAGAAAAATCGGGCTGGCGGGACAGTTTCATAGGCAAATGGTAGCAGGTCGATTGTATTGGCGCAAGAAGAGAAGGGAAAAAGCAGATTCCTCGGCGTTCGCCTCGGAATGACGATAGCAGGCGGCTATGCTCGTTGATGTGGCGATTCGGAGATCGCCGCCGATCAACTCAACCGACAACCGTAAACCTCATCTTGACGTCGGCTGCTTGGGGGACTATGATTGCCGAGAGGCTTGATGGAGGTTGGCGATATGGCTGATTTGAAATGGCATGAGCGTCCGGTGCGGATGATGCGGCTGGATTATCTCGGCGAGATGGACCGGATGAAAAACTGCGACCTGGATGCGCTGGCGCGAAGCAAGCGCGACGACTGGCATATTAATTGTGAGTGGGTGATGGGGACGCTGGGTTCGGCTCCCGGACTTGCTTATCAGACTACGTTCGATACTCCGAAGTTCGAGAAAGCTGCTAACCTTGGCGACTTCGACATAATTAGAGAATACCTGCCGTATGCCAGAAAATATGGCCTGAGCGTGCTGGCGTATGTGAATATGCACTGGTATTCATTCGATTTCGCGGCCAAACATCCGGGCTGGGAGCAGTTGCTGGCCGATGGGACATCCTACGGCAGCAAACATCCCCTCTACGGCAGCGGCACTACGCTGTGCGTGAATGGCGGCTGGCGGGACTGGTCGATGGAGATGATCCGGGAGACGATGAAAACCGGCATTGACGGAGTCTTTCTTGATGGGCCGGTGATCTTCGCGGGCTGCTGTTATTGTGACTCTTGCCGGGAGAAGTTCGCGGCAAAGTATGGAGCGGATTTGCCGACGGTCGAGGATTGGTCCGATGATAACTGGCTCAATTTTGTGCAGTTCCGGTCGGATTCGCTGGCGGAGTATCTGCGAGACAGCAGGGAGGCGGCGAGGTCGATTAACCCGGATGCGGTTACCTTTTTGAACGCGGGAACGTGGCACGCGAACACGTGGCGATATGCCCGGTGCGTCGATGCGGTCAGCGATTTTGAGGACTTCAACGGAGCCGAGGAGTTCTTCCATCCGGGTCACTCCAATTTCCTTTTGGCGTGGGCCGCTACGGCGAAGTATATGGCGGCGGCCGGCAAGCCGTCCGTAGTTTTCAGCCATCACACCCTCGGGGCGTGGCATTATATCCCTCTGCCGAACTATGAAGCTCAGTTGGCGATCGCGCAGACTGTGGCGTGCGGGTCGAACCCGTGGTTTGCGGTGTTCGATTATGCTCTGGATCATAGTCGGGAAGCCGCAGTGAAGCCTATCAAGGAGATGCAGAGTTTTTTAGCGAGTCACGAGGAATACTACACCCAAACCGAGTCTTGCGCACAGGTCGCGCTGCTCAATTCATCGCAGACTGCTACCTATTATGTATCGGATAAGGGGCAGTTTTACGGCGAGGCCGGCAGCGGTCTTGAGGTGAACCTCGGTGTGGATGCGGGCGGCGAAAAGCGAACGGTGGACTGGAAGGCGCGAAAGGGGACATGCGAAGGGACGGTCAACCAGTCTTATACAGGATATTTCACCGCGCTGACTCGTGCTCATATCCCGTTTGACGTGATTCTGGATGGGCAATTATCGGCTGAAGGGCTTGCGGGATATAAGACGCTGATTCTTCCAAATTCGGCGTGTCTTTCCAATATTCAGATCGAAAATATAAAGGCATTTGTGCGCGGTGGCGGGTCGGTGATCGCGGAGTTCGAGACCGGGGCTTATGACGAGATGGGCAGGCGGAGGGAATCCAACCCGCTGCTGGAAGCGCTCGGCGTGAAGAACACCGGGGAGATGATGACCCCGAGAACCGCTGAGGAATATGTCAAAGTTAAGTCGCAGCATCCGGTTGTGGCAGGATTCAATGTCGGGGAGTTTTTGCCGAGGCCGATATATAGCCTGGAGTGCGAGGCTGCGGCTGGGGCAGAGGTGGCGTCGGTGTTTATGGGAGTCATCAACGGAAGCTATATGCCTCTGAGCGATGAAACAACCCTGCCGGCTCTGATTGCCAATTCGTACGGCGACGGGCGAGCGTTGTATGTGCCGTCGCTGATCGGCGATTTCTACGGCCGGTTGAAGATGCCGCAATATCAGAGCTTGATAGAAAACGCCGTCCGCTGGGTGCATTCTGATCCGATGCCCATAGAAGTCGAAGCCCCTGCGACGGTGCAGGTGGAACTGCGCCGCAGCGCAGATAAGAGTCAACTGCTGGTTCATATCGTGAATAATACCGGGGATATGCAACGTCCGATTTCGGAGATTATCCCGATCCGCGATATCAAAATCAGCTTGCCGGGAAAAGACCTGCAACGGGTAAGAGCCTTGAGGGCGGGTTTGGATCTGGCGGTGGATAAAATCGACGGCGTTTGCACGTTTACGGTGCCGGAGGTGGATGTTTACGAGTTGGTGGCGGTGGATTTATCTGACGATGTTGGGTAAGATTCGAATTGACCGAGAATTGAGAATCTGCAGGGACTGTGACCAGAGCCTCGGCATCCTGCCGGGGCTTTGTGATTTATGGCACAATGTTCGCATTCCTATCCTTGACGAGGTAATGGGGCAGGAGTATAATTGTGCCGGTGTCCTGACCGGTGACCTCCTACTGACGACCGTCAACAGACAACCTTTTTCAAATGGATCTTCTTGAGTTTGCTAAAGAACTGGGAATCATAACCACCATCGCGGTAGTTGTGCTGCTATTCGTGCTGGTGGTAGTGCTGTATCTGGTTCTTAAACTGCGCTGGGTTATCGCGCGCATTCAGTCCAGACTAGGGCCTAATCGCACCGGCCCGTGGGGAGTGGCGCAGACGATTGCCGATGCGCTCAAGCTGTTTCAGAAGGAAGACATCATCCCTCGCGGAGCCGATCGCCTTTTGTTTACCCTGGCTCCTGCGATTGTGTTTATTCCCGCTTATCTGGTGTATGTGGTGATCCCGTTTGGGGATGGGATGACCCCGCGCAGCCTCAACATCGGCGCGATTTATTTCAGCGCGATATCGAGCATCGGGGTGATCGGGATTATTGTCGCGGGTTGGGCGTCGAACAACAAATGGTCGCTTTTGGGCGCGTTTAGAGGTGCGAGCCAGCTTATCGCTTATGAAGTGCCGATTATTCTGGCGCTGGCTGCGCCGATTCTGATCACCGGCACGCTGGATTTGAACAGGATCGTGCAGGCGCAGGCCGGCGGGTTCTGGCATTGGAACATATTTCAGGGAATGCCTATGCTGCCGCTGGCGTTTCTGATTATGCTGGTGGCGGGGTTGGCGGAGATAAACGTGGCCCCGTTCGATATTATGGAAGCGGAAAGCGAGTTGGTGGCGGGGTTTAACACGGAGTATTCCGGGATGAAGTTCGCGCTGTTCTTTTTGGCGGAGTTTGCGGCCAGCTTCACCCTTTCCGCGATCATAGTAACTCTGTTTTTGGGTGGATATCAGCCGCCGCTGCATATATTGGGCGGGCAGGTGACGGCAAAGCTGTTCGGCGTGATTCCGCTGTTCTCACTTATTTCCCTGTTCTGGTTTTTGTTTAAGTGCTGGGTGGTGGTGCTTGGGATTATGTGGATTCGATCAACTCTGCCGCGCGTGCGAATGGATCAGCTTATGAACCTTAGCTGGAAGGCGCTGATCCCGGCTGGATTGGCCAACCTGCTTCTGACCGGCGCTTATGTAGCGTTTTGGATGGCGAAGTGAAGAGCAGACTCGTTAAAGATATTGTGAACTCCTTTGTGAGCATCGCCAAAGGCTTGTGGGTGACGATGACCAACTGGAGCGTTCTGAGGCCGGCGGTCACGGAGCTTTATCCCGAAGAGTTGCCCAAATTGCCGGACAACTATCGTGGGTCGCCTACCCTGCCGGTGAACCCGGAGACCGGCAGAAATGGATGCATCGCATGCGGAGCGTGCGCGAGAATCTGCCCTGAGCAAGTGATTACGGTTGTGATGGATAAATCCGATCCCAAAGACCGCAAGCCCGCTAAATTTGAGATAGACGTGTCGAGGTGCATGTGGTGCGGGCTGTGTATGGAAGTCTGCCCGACCAAGTGCCTGCAGCCGGGAAGAGACTTCGAACTGGCATGCTATAGCCGAGGAGAAATGGTATATGACGAGGCTAAGCTGGAGGAAATGGGCGGGGTGAAGGAAGTGGAGGCGAATCAACCTTAACGATAGTTTTTGATGGGTTATGAGGCGGCGATTCGGAGATCTCCGCCTATCGTAGAAGGGACTGGCCGAGACGGAGATCGGCCACACAAACCATGTCATTTCGAGCGCAGCGAGAAATCTGCTTTTAAAGAAAACATGAAGGGAAAAAGCAGATTCCTCGGCATTCGCCTCGGAATGACAAAATCGGGCGCGCGGTGCGAGTAATGACGAAATTGAATAGAGGGCTTTAGCAATTCGCCCTTCTGCCTTGAGAGTATATGCACATTTTTGGGTTTGAGATAACTGGATACCAACTTGCCTTTGTGGCGATTTCGGGGGTTACCGTTATTGCTGCGCTGGGTGTCGTGCTGGTTCCCAATATCCTGCGGGCTGCCCTGCTTTTGGGTCTGACACTGATCGGCGTTGCGGGGTTGTTTGTGCTGATGAACGCGCCTTTTCTTGCGGCTGTGCAGATTATGATCTATGTCGGCGCGATAACCACTATGATCATTCTGGCCGTGTTTTTATCTAACCAGGTGATGAGAATCGGGTTTTCGCAGGCTATTTATAATCCCATACTTGCAGCAGGAGCGGCGGGGATTTTATTCGCCTTTTTATTTATTACGGTGGCCAACTCGGTTTGGATCAACGATCCTCGCAATATAATTGCCGCAGGACCTGCCAACAGTGATGTGGGCGTGGAGGCTATTTCGAGGGCGCTGCTGCAGCCTTATGTGTTCCCGTTTGAGCTGGCCTCGGTGCTGCTGCTGGCGGTGCTGGTCGGCTCGGTAGTGATCGCCAAGGAGGATAAACCGGGTGCATAGCGCTTATGGGATTCCGATATGGTGGTTTTTGACCGTGGGTGCGATGCTGTTTTGTATCGGGCTGATGGGAATGATGATTCGCCGAAGCGCGGTCGGGATGCTGTTGTCCATCGAACTTATGCTGAACGCTGCCAACATTAACCTCGTCGCGTTTGGATCATATCTGAAAACACCCGTAATAGCGGGACAGATATTCACGATTTTTGTTATTACACTCGCTGCTGCCGAGGCCGCTGTCGGGCTTGCGATAGTGATAAACATATACCGCCTGGAGCAGCATATCGACGCGGATAAGATAACCGCGATGAAGCTGTGATGTTGATTTATGACTGAAATTGCCTGGCTGATACCAATAATACCGGTTATTGCGTTCGTGATGATAATCGCGTTCGGGCGCAGGCTGCCCGGCGAAGGCGCTTATATCGCGATTGCTGGTATGCTGGCGTCGCTTGGGATGTCGATTGCACTGGCGGGGCAGTGGTTTGCGCAAGCTCATACGGAGCCGTTCAGCAAATCGGCGAACTGGATGCCGGGGCTGAGCGTGAATATGGGCTACAGCGTCGATGCGCTTAGCTGCGTGATGCTGCTGGTGGTGACAATTGTCGCGTCGATGGTGATGATCTACTCCATCGGATATATGCACGGCGATAAAAGATTTCCGCGATATTTTGCCTATCTTTCTCTTTTTGCGGCGGCGATGCTGACGCTGGTGATCGCCAATAATATCCTGCTGATGTTTATGGCCTGGGAACTGGTCGGGCTGACGTCGTATCTGCTGATCGGGTTCTGGTTCGAGAAGCGGTCGGCGATGCGGGCGGCGAAAAAGGCGTTTCTGGTGACCAGGGTCGGGGACGTCGGATTTCTTGCCGGTCTGGTATTGCTGTATCTGCACACCGGCTCGTTCGATTTGTTCGGTGCGACGGGGATATTTGAAAATCTAAGCAAAATGCAAGTGATCGGCCCGCTGGGACTTAGCCTGGCAGGGCTGGCTGGGTTGCTGCTGTTCTGCGGAGCAATAGGAAAGAGCGCTCAGTTCCCGCTGCATATCTGGCTGCCGGATGCGATGGAAGGCCCTACGCCGGTGTCGGCGCTGATCCACGCGGCTACGATGGTGGCGGCGGGCGTATATCTGGTTGCGAGAATGTATCCGGTGTTTCTTGCGGATACGAGTCATATTGCGCTGAATGTGGTCGCTTATGTGGGAGCGTTCACTGCGCTGTTCGCGGCCTCGATAGGCATCGCGCAAAACGACATAAAGCGCGTGCTGGCGTATTCCACGGTGAGTCAGCTTGGATATATGATTATGGCGCTGGGCGTGTTGGGTTATGTCGCGGCGATATTCCACCTGATGACCCATGCGTTCTTTAAGGCGCAGCTCTTCCTCGGATCGGGCAGCGTCATTCACGGAACCGGCACGCAGGACATACGGCAGATGGGTGGCCTGCGCAAAAAGATGCCGTGGACCTATTGGACTTTTCTTATCTCGACACTGTCGCTGTGCGGAATCCCGTTCACTGCGGGCGGATTCAGCAAGGAAGAGATACTTACCGTCGCGTTTGCCAACAACCCCATCATCTTCTTCGCGGGCACACTTGGCGCATTTATGACCGCGTTTTACATGTTC
The DNA here is from genome assembly GCA_012522575.1 of Armatimonadota bacterium. Taxonomy (GTDB): domain Bacteria; phylum Armatimonadota; class UBA5829; order UBA5829; family UBA5829; genus DTKD01. The sequence continues at coordinate 33,854 of JAAYKE010000011.1, forward strand.
CGATTGGTCTACAAGACCTTCCACGGTGAACCGCGGAATAAGGACGTTCACGCGCACGAGTCCCCGAAGGTGATGCTCGTGCCATTGGGGATTCTGGCGGGTTTGGCGATTGTCGCCGGATTCGTCGGCACGCCGTTTAATAATCTGTTTGAACACAGCATGATCCCAGTGCTGGGCGCACAGTTCGCAGGTGAGCTGGAGCGTTCGATGAACGGTTTTGCGCCGGGGTTCAATCTGATTGTGTTCGCCATTGCTACAACCGCTGCGCTAGGCGGAATCGGACTGGCGACGATCATCTGGCTGGTACCGATTCTGAAAATTGAGAAGCTTGAGAGGCCATTCGGGTGGCTGGCAAAGCTGGTCGAGAACAAGTACTATATCGATGAATTTTACAACGCGACGATTATCCGCGCACTGATGATCTCGGCGGCGGTGGCGTATTGGTTCGATAGGTGGGTGATCGACTATCTGATCGTGAACGGTGTCGGTTATCTGACGCTGGTCGCATCGGCGGCTTGGAGTTGGTTTGACAGGAACGTTGTGGATGGGCTGGTGAACCTGGTGGCGTGGACCACCGGGTTTGTCGGTCGCAGTATTCGATATTTGCAGACCGGAGTCACGCAGCAGTATATGTTCTTGCTGGTGGTTTCGGTTTTGATAATCAGCCTGGCTGTGCTGGGCGTTGCGATGTTGAGCGGTGACAGGGCGGAGGCAGCATGGATTCACTTATCCTTCCGATTTTAACATTTTTCCCGCTGCTCGGTGCGGTGATACTACTTTTTATGCCGAAAGAGAAACCGGGCGCGATCAAACTGACGTCGATTCTGGTCAGTCTGGCTCCGCTGGCGATCTCGATTTGGCTCTGGATTGCCTATGACCGCACCGCGGCGGCGTTTCCAAATGGAAGTCAGTTTGGGATAAATGCGGCGTGGATTCCCTCGCTCGGCGTTTCGTTCAAGATGGGCGTGGACGGCCTGAGCATACCCCTGATCTTCATCACGACCCTGCTGACCACGTTGAGCCTGATCTACTCGACCTTTATCGACCTGCGGCCAAAGGAATTCTTCTGGATGTTCCTGCTGTTGGAAACCGGGATGCTGGGCGTATTTACCGCGCTGGACTTTGTGCTGTTTTTCGTATTCTGGGAGGTCTCGCTGGTTCCGATGTATTTCCTGATCGGCATTTGGGGCGGGCCGCGCAGGGAATATGCCGCGATCAAATTCTTTATTTACACGATGGTGGCCAGTATGGCTATGCTGCTGGCTATTTTGGGGCTGTATTTCACGAGCGGAAACACGTTTGACATGCAAAAGATCGCCCTGGCGAACCCGTTTGCATCTCCGTCGCTGATCGGGTCGCTGGTATTCTGGGGATTGTTTCTGGGGTTCGCGGTCAAGACTCCGATGTTCCCGTTCCATACGTGGCTGCCCGATGCGCACGTCGAAGCTCCTACCGCAGGCTCGGTGATTTTGGCAGGGGTTCTGCTTAAGATGGGGACTTACGGGTTTATGCGAATCCTGATGCCTATAATGCCGCAACAGTTCCAGCAGTACTGGTGGATAATCGCGCTGGTTTCGGTGGTATCGATAAAATATGGCGCGTCTGTCCCGATGGCGCAAAGCGACCTCAAGAAGCTGATCGCGTATTCGTCGATGAACCACATGGGATATGTGACGCTGGGTTGTGCGGTTGCAGGGGCGGGCGTGGCCGGAGTCAGCGAACATGCGCGGACTCTTGCTCTCAACGGAGCACAGATGCAGGCGTTTAGCCACGGCCTGATCACGGGCGCGTTGTTCTTTTTGGTCGGCATATTGTATGAGCGCGCGCATACCCGCAACCTCGCTGATTTCGGAGGACTGGGAGCGAAGATTCCTATATATACGGGAATGCTGGCGTTTTGCAGCTTTGCATCGTTGTGGCTGCCGGGTATGACCGGGTTTATAGCCGAGCTTTCGGTGCTGGTTGGAACCTATAACATAAGCCCGCTGTTCGCAGGGCTGGCGCTGATCGGGATTGTGATGACGGCGGCTTATATGCTGTGGATGATGCAACGGGTGTTGCTTGGGCCGCTTAATCCGAAGTGGGAAAATATGCCGGATGCTGACGGCAGGGAGATCGTGAGCCTCGCGCCGCTGATGGCTCTTATGCTGCTGTTTGGTGTCCTGCCCGGCCCGCTGTTTGCGTTTTTCTCGAATGCGTCCGGGGCTATTTTGGGGCTGTTTCATTAGCCCGGGAATCGTCAATCGAAAAAGCGGATTTCTCGCTGCGCTCGAAATGACGACAGATATTATTTGCAACTAATACTA
>JAAYKE010000012.1 GCA_012522575.1 Armatimonadota bacterium
AGGTGACAACCTCGCGACAGATATTGCCGCCGGCAACCGCATAGGAATGCATACGGCTCTGGTTCTTACGGGACTGATCTCGCGCAAGCAGGCGGAGGCGGCGCAGGGAGAGATGAAGCCGGGTGAGATCATCGAAACTCTGCGGGAGTTGCTAAAATGAATAAGCCCGTCCGCTCGCAGCAGATAAAAGACGCCTCCGCAAAGGTTGCGTTGTCTATTGCGGCGTCGGATTCAAGCTCAGGCGCGGGGATACAGGCCGATCTCGCAGTATTTCGGGACATCGGAGTTTATGGGGTCTGCGCCGTAACAAACGTGACCGCGCAGAACTCCTCAGGGGTGCATAAGATATTCAAGATCGCGCCGAGGGTGATAGCCGGGCAGATCGATGCGGTGACTCGTGATTATCAAATTGGCGCATGCAAGATCGGAATGCTGTATTCGCCGCAGGCAGTTGGAGTTGTCTGCGAGCGAATCGATCGTCGTGAAATACCCAATGTGGTTCTTGACCCTGTGATGTGCGCTAAAAATGGTGAGATACTGCTCACGGAGCCGGCGGTCAAGCGATTGAAGAGATGGCTGATGCCGAAAGTGACGCTGGTGACGCCGAATGCGCAGGAAGCGAACAGGCTGACGGGAATTGATGTTACAGATCGCGACTCCGCGCGAGATGCGGCAAAGGCGATCGTTGAGATGGGAGCGCAAAGCGCATTGGTAAAGGGCGGGCATATATCCGGGGAGCCGGTCGATGTTTTTTATGACGGAGACGGGTTTGAGGAGTATGCAGGCAAGAGATTGCCCAAAACCATGCACGGCACGGGATGCGTATTGAGCGCCGCGATAGCTGCACGGCTCGCGCTTGGCGACAGCGTAAAATCCGCTATTGAGTTTGCAAAACGATATGTTACCGTGGCGATCGACCAATCGATTCGCATCGGAAAAGGCAATATGGATTACTATGTCGGTTTGGGTCAAAATGAATCCGGGCCGCATATTCTGACAACTGACGATTAGTTACTTCCAGGGAGAGGGCAGAGATGAGCACAAAATACATTTTCGTAACGGGTGGAGTGGTTTCGTCTGTAGGGAAGGGAATTACCACGGCGAGCCTCGGGCGGCTTCTGAAAAATCGCGGGTTTAAGGTGACGGTGCAGAAGCTGGACCCATATATTAACGTCGATGCGGGCACAATGAACCCGTATCAACACGGCGAAGTTTTTGTGACTGACGATGGCGCGGAGACCGATCTCGACCTTGGCCACTACGAAAGATTTGTCGACGAAAACCTGTCACGACTTGCCAGCGTGACAACCGGGCGTGTGTATAGCGCGGTCATCGGCAAGGAGCGACGAGGTGAATATAACGGGGAGACGGTGCAGGTGATCCCGCATATCACTGAGGAGATCAAGAATCGAATCAAGATGAACGCGGAGCAAACCGGCGCTGATATAGCCATCGTGGAAATAGGTGGCACGGTAGGAGACATCGAGGGTTTGCCGTTCCTTGAGGCTATTCGTCAATTCCGCAAGTATGCGGGAGCGGAAAATGTGATGTATGTACACGTGACCCTGATCCCGTCCGTCGGCCCGTGGAACGAACTCAAAACCAAGCCCACCCAGCACTCCGTCATCAAGCTCAGGGAAATCGGAATTCAGCCCGATGTGCTCATCTGTCGGGCAAAACACGCTCTAAGCGATGATATGAAGGAAAAGCTGTCCCTGTTCTGCGATGTCCCCAAGACCGGAGTTATAGAGGCGCGGGATGCAGGCTCGATCTATGAAATCCCTCTCAAGTTCGAGGAATCCGGCCTCTCTGATCTGGTGCTGGCCAGATTTGGGCTGGAAAACGGCTCATCAGACCTCGAAGAATGGAAAAAAATCGTCAGCATCATAAAAAAACCCAAGCACAAGGTGGCTATCGCCATCGTTGGCACGTATATCGACAATGGAGATGCCTATCTCAGCCTCGCTGAGGCTATCAGACACGGCGGGTTCGCTAACGAAACCGGCGTCGACATTCGATGGGTTGATTCACAATCCGTGACCGAAGAAAACCTGCAGGAGAAACTTGACGGCGCGGAGGCGATCGTAATCCCAAGCGGGTTCGGATCTACCGGAGTCGAGGGCAAGCTGCTTGCCGTTCGGCATGCTCGTGAGAATAAAATCCCGTTTGTGGGTATCTGCGACGGGCTTCATGGAGCGGTTGTGGAGATAGCGCGGCATCTTTGCAAGCTGACGGAGGCTGACACTGTTGAGTGCAACCCTGATACAACGGAGCCTGTCGTTCATGTTCTTCCTGAGCAGGTCGGCAGCAATGAGAAAGATGAGGCGATGAGGCTGGGGCTTTTCCCGTGCAGGCTCATCGACGGAACGCTGGCTTCGCGCCTTTATGGCACTGATCTGGTTTACGAAAGACATCGACACCGATTGGGGGTCAACAATTCCTATCGAGCGAAGCTGGAGCGGCGAGGGTTGATCTGCTCCGGAGTGTCCCCTGACTACAGGCTTGTGGAGATCGTGGAGATGAAGGATCATCCGTTCTTCATAGCCACTCAGTTCCACCCGGAGTTCAAGTCTCGACCGAATCGCGCCCACCCGATATTTGCCGGTCTCATCGTCGCCGCTCTCGATCATCAGAAGAATAAAAAAGGCAATACCGCACCGGCGGCCACGAAGAGTTAGAGTTTGCAGATAGCTGACGCACTATCGACTGTCCTTTCAGTCTTTCTGCTGCTCCTGGTGGGTTATGGAGCGAAGAAATCCGGCATTCTCAAACCGATGGATACCCAGGCGGTTAACTCCATCGTTATCAATTTGACAATGCCGGCGTTCATTTTCATCAGCATCCACAATCAGTCTATAGATGCTTCCATGGTGAAGGCTCCGATTGTGGGCATAGTGATGGAGTTTGTGGTGCTGGGGCTTGCATACGTCGCGGCGCGGCTGCTCAAGCTCAATCGCCCTACCACAGGGGGCTTGATGCTGGCGGCGACGTTCTGCAATTCTGGTTTTTTGGGCTATCCAATGGTCGCGGCCGCATTCCCTGCGGACAGTCGCGCGATGCCGACAGCGGTAATGTTCGACGAATTCGCGATGGCATTGATCCTTAACAGCGTCGGAGTAGCGGTGGCCGCAACTTTTGCCGGAAGGCATTTTCAATGGGTCAGCCTTCTCGAATTCCTTAAGACTCCGCTTTTTCCGACGACCGTGCTTGCTCTCATTCTTAGAACGACCTATATTCCGCCGGTCATTTTGAAGACTATTGGCTTTCTGGCTGCCGGCACTGTGCCGCTGGCTATGATCTCTATTGGGCTTAGCCTGAGCGGGAGGTCGTTGAAGAAATATCCTGCGCCTCTTGCCGTTGGGTTTATCCTGAAGATGGTTGCGCTGCCACTGCTGATGTTCGCCGCCCTGCCTCTTGTCGGCGTCGGCGGAGTCGTGAAGCAGGTCACGATTTTGGAAAGCGCAGTGCCCACGGCGGTGGTATCGGGCGTGATAGCAGGCCGCTATGGCTCTAATGAAGAGTTTGTCGCAGCGGCTATCTTCGTGACCACGCTATTGAGCGTAGCGGTGATCCCGGCAGCTCTTATCCTCGTGCAGTAGTTTATTTGGGCTGATTGTGCCTTGGGGTGAGGTCTATTTCCTCGGCCATCACAGCCATCCCGTTTTCGTCCACGATTATCGGCCTGTGGCAAATATCACAGTCAAACTCTGTGCGGGAAACATATACATCGTTTTTTGTCGAGCAATATGGACAAAACAGTGGGCGCGAGGGTTCTTTTGCAAGCATCCCCACATAGATCATCCCGCCGAGCACCGCGGCTAACGACAGCGCCGTTATTAAAAAGCCAATGGGCGGGAACATAAATATAAGAATTATGCCCGCAACGACACCGGCGCCGCCATAGATAAAAATCTTCGAAGTTTTCTTTTCCAGCTCTCGAACTGTAGCAAACTCCACCTTCAGAGAAGCCATAATTGGGCCCCCTCCCAATAAAAATGGAGGCTCCGAGCGGCGCCCCCTTCTCATATCTATATTATCTCTGTATTGGACAAGTGTCAAACGCGGGTTGTTTTTAGAGATGCTTTTGGCTATTCCTCGCGCAACTCGTTCATTCTGTGCCACGGTCTCAGCTTCTGAAGTCTGGCGTCCTCGTGGTCAGCGCCATTTACCCTGGCCGCGTGTCCATCGGCGAACAGAGTGTTGCGGTAGGCCAGCCTGCCATCCGGAACCTGATCGCCCATGTGCCAATACCATATATCTCCCATAACAGCCTTGCGACTCGTGTAGGGTATGCTTCCTAAGGGAGCGCCTACGCGCCTTGTGCCGGCTGAGTCGGAGACCTCCGGAGACAGACCTGTCCACGATTGGATCGTCACGGTCTCTGGATTATCCGGGTTATAGGTCTGCCAGTCGACCTGGTTTGATGCGTAATATTCGTAGCTGCAGCCGGAATATTTCCAAACCGGCTGATTGGAGGGCACTCCGTGAAGGTCCCCTCCGCTGGGAACTCCTGCGTCACTTGGGCAATAGAACACGCCTGGCTTGGTGTAGATTCTGCCATCGGCGGACTGCATCCCGGTTCGAACGTAGCGAACAAGCAGTTCCTGGATGGTCGATTGCGATCCCCTGTGCGGAGCGTTCCAATAGCTGGGACTGCCCCAGGAAACCGCGCTCGGGAAGCGTTCGTTGTAGTCGTTGAGGTATTGCGACAGGCCGCCGTAGAGTTGACTGAGGTTGGAGAGACACTGGCTGACCTTGGCGCCTTCTTTGCTTTTGACGACGACAGGAAACGTTATCGCCGCCAAGACGGCAATAATCGCCATCACCACTAATAACTCGATGACGGTGAAACCTTTTGCCTTCGGTCTATTGTAAACAGCACTCCCGACTCGCATTACTCATACTCCAGCAAGGCCGCGTAATACACGAAGCGCTTCATACCTGCAACCGTATGATACATCATAAAAGACAGCCCGTCAACTTAAAATACCCTGTGTCAAGAACAATACATTATTTTTTGCGCAAAAAACAGGATGGCATATACTAGATACCCGTCTCAGTGGCCCTGCAACCCCGTATAATTACCGGTAGTTGTATTATCGGTTGATATGTGAGGCTTCTGGACATCCCGGCTGTTTTGAGCCGACAATGGTTGTAGTAGCCAGCCGTCTAACCCGGCCATACAAACTATGTCATTTCGAACGTAGTGAGAAATCTGCTTTTTTCGATGTCCGAGGTCAGATGTTCGAGGTCAGATGTCCGAGGTTCGAGCAGGTATCGCCACCCCATTCCCAACCTCTAACTTCCAACTTCTAACCTCTAAGACGGAGATCGGACACTACGGGCAGGAGTACTCATCGTTACAACTGAGCGTTATCTTGACATGACCCCTGCATTTCCATATCATTGACGTATTCAAATTATGTGGAGTATGCTCTGGCATTGCACAACCGAACAACAATGTCCCTCCGCTCTGCTTCATCCCAACCAGTTATGAGTTGGACAGTCCACCTCGCTCGTCGACATCCTGCGAAAACACTGGTTGCGGTTGGGTTCATAGCGGCGGCTTCGATATTTGGCTATCTTGCCATCAGTATTTATGCGGCTGTGGCGGTGGGTCTGGCGGTGATGGCATCGCTGAGTGACTTTTTGTTTCCGGTGCAATTTGAAATCCGGCCGGACCGAGTCGGCTGCAGGATGTTGTTCAAAAGCTCCGAGATAAAATGGGCTGACGTGAAGCGATGCTATTTGGATGATCAGGGCATTAAGCTAAGCCCGCTGGATAGAATATCGCGTCTGGAGGCGTTTAGAGGAGTATATTTGAGATTCGCCGACAACGAAGCTGAAGTCGTTGAGGCTGTAAAATCATTGAGGCCGACCGATGAATGATCTGGATCTTCATACGCCGCTGAGCGATGAGCAGCGGTCGAGGATTATTGATACAATAGCGGAGAAGGTCGTCGGAAAGCGGCTGGAGACTCCGGCTGTGCTGTTTCTTGATATGCACAAACCGCTTTCGTGGATAGCGGGACAGTCTTTGCTTGTGGGAGCTCCGCTGCTGGGCATGCTTTTTGGAGCGCAGTCTGTAGTGGATATCAGCAAGGTCCTTATAGAACGGGAAAACATTGACAAATTGATAGAACGCATAGAAGAATTGTCCGTCAATATCGATAATACACAGGAGCAGGTCTAGTATGTCCGGAATGACCGATTTCGCCAATCCGGCGGTCTATATTGTCGAAGGGCTGCTGGTGTTCTTTATATTATGGAAGATACTCTCAGCGCGAAGGGGCCGGGAGCTTTTCATACGCAGGATACCGGGGCTGTCTGTGCTTGACGAGGCAGTGGGTCGAGCCACGGAGATGGGCAGGCCGATGGTCTATGCGCCGGGCTTGAGCGGGCTTGATATTGTGGGATTGCAGTCGATGTCGATTATGTCGCATATCATCAGGCGCGCAGCTAACTACTCTACCCGCGTCATAGTGCCGCTTGCCGACCCGGTGCTATATACGGTGGCCGAAGAGGTTGCAAGGGATGCATACACAACGGAAGGCGTCCCTGAGCAATTCATACCCGAAGATATTCGATACTTGACAAATGAGCAGTTCGCCTGGGCATCCGGCGTGGTGGGCATACTGCATAGAGAGAAGATCGCAACCGCTTTCTATTTTGGAGCCTATGCCGCTGAAGCGCTGATCCTGGCTGAAAACGGTCAGATAGCGGGCGCGATACAGGTTGCCGGGACGCCATCGATCACGCAGATTCCGTTCTTCCTTGCGGCTTGCGATTACACTATCATAGGCGACGAGTATTATGCAGCCAGCGCATATCTCTCTCGTGAGCCTACCCTGCTGGGCAGCCTGGTGGGACAGGATTACAGCAAGCTGCTTATGGTGGGGCTGGTGCTGATTGGGGTGCTGGGAGTTACGCTGGCGGCGATTGAACCGCACTTCCCCGGCCTGGCAAATATAAACGAATTGTTCAATAAGTACTTCCTGCAGTACTTCCCGGGGAGCGCATAAAGTGGGATATTTGCCTGATTTTCCTATGGCTCTATTGCCGGTTTCGGTTCACGGAAAGATGTTGGCCGTCTATATATTCGGCGCGTTGATGGCGGGCGCGGCGGGTTTAGTGGCTCTGATGGCCGTGCCTCCGCGGTATCGCAAGATCGTTGTGGTGGGAGTTACCTTCTTTGGCGGGCTTTATTTCTCACTGGAGTTTCTTTTACCCCACCAGCCAGTCGCCCACATCCCCGGCAGCGCAGGAGTTGCTCGGTTTGCCAACTCGCTGACCCGCGCAAAGCCCAACATCGCGGACTGGGCTATGGTTATCGCCAGTTTTACCCTGCTGCTCGGCACTTTCAATTTGTTTGCCATTCACAGCCGGGCCGTGAAAAAGAAAACCGAGGGCTGGTATAACAGCCTGGCGTTCTTCATCACTTTTTTCCTTATTTTGATCGTGGGGATTCTCAAGGACAGTCCCGTCAGCAAGCTCGGTCCCGGAGCTGCAAAAGGGCTTCAATCAGTCTGCACCAGTTTGTATGGAATACTCTTCGACGGCTTCGTGCAGAACCTGGACGCGACTATGTTTTCGCTGATCGCATTTTATATCGTGTCGGCGGCATACAGGGCGTTCAGGGTGAGATCGGCGGAGGCCGGGTTAATGATGGGCACTGCGGGGATCATTATGCTGGGATTGGTTCCGGTGGGCGCGTGGCTGACTAACTGGCTGCCATCTACCGGTCTGCTGGCATCGCTGAGGCTGGAAAACATCACCTACTGGCTGTTGACCTGGCCGAATATGGCGGCGCAGCGGGCGATTGAGTTCGGGCTTGCGATTGGAGCGGTTGCGATGAGTTTGAGGATATGGCTGAGTTTGGAACGCGGCAGTTTCTTTGACAGGCAGTTGTAGATGAGATTTCTAATCAGACTTCAAAATATTGACAGGCGAATTTTATATGTGCTGGTGGCGATTGTGCTGTCGGTTCCGCTTATTATCAGACCTGCGAAACACCCTGAAACGGTGTTCCCGGAGGTTCGAAAGACCTATGATACTATCGACGCGGTCAAGCCGGATAATATAGTGTTGCTGTCGGTCTCATGGGGAGCGGGCACGCAGGCCGAAAACGATCCGCAGATGCAGGCTTTGATGCGGCATATGTTCGCCAATAATACCAAGTTCGTGGTGATGAGCTGGAGTCTGGTAGGCTCAGAGCTTAGTTATCAGAGCGGGATGCACGTTCAGGCTGATGTAAATAAGCAACGCAGCAGGGAAGGCAAGCCGCTGCTGGAGTACGGCAAGGACTGGGCGCACGTCGGCTATAAGACCGGCTCGATCAGCGCGATAGTCAGCGGACTTGGCGAGAACTTCCAGCAGGTGATGAAACAAGACAGAAACGGCACTCCGCTGACCGAACTGGCCGCGACCAGAAATATAAAGAATTATCGGGATATCGGTGCGGTGGTGGATCTGACTTCAGTGGGCTTGATGGGTTACTGGATCGCGTATCTTACGACTCCAAAGCATATTCCTTTGATATACTGTCCGACTGCGGTGATGTCCGCTACGGCCTATCCGTATCTCGATTCCGGGCAACTCAGCGGGATGCTCAACGGAGTGATGGGCGCGGTTCAATATGAAACTCTCGTCGGTCAGGCGGACGTTGCAACGGACGCTTCTGCATCGTCGTGGGCGCTGTCTGCTGCTCATATCTACATTATATTACTTATAGTGCTTGGAAACCTTGGTTATCTGGTGGCCAGGAAGACCGGTGACAGGTCGGGAGGATCGAAGCTTGGTTAACTGGCTGGCGGCAAATTATGGTTCTATCGCGATCTGGGCCGGCGCTCTGTGCACTTTCGGCATATATACCATTTTATATAAGGAGAACAAGTTCTACCGGTTCTTCGAGCATATATTTATCGGGGTGTATGGCGGATATGGAGTTTATATCACCTGGCACAACATAATTCTGCCAAAATGGTGGAGGCCGATGACTTCGGAAGGGCTGTGGTGGTGGATATTCGCAGCGGTGCTTGGAAGCATGTTTTATTTTATGTACAGCAAGAAGCATGCTTGGATCAGCCGAGTGATTTTCGGCCTGTTTATGGGATTTGCGGCAGGCGGAATCTTCAGAGAGTTTTATGAAGGCTACTTCCCGCAGATAGGCTCATCGATGAAACCGTTCAGCGGAAGCTACTCCAATATCCTGAGCGTAGCGGTGTTTTATGTGGTGCTGCTGGCCGCGATGAGCTACTTCTTCTTCAGCTTTGAACACAAACACCCTGCAGTGAAAAACACGGCGGCGGCAGGGAGATGGTTTTTGATGATCGGGTTTGGGGCTATGTTCGGCGCGACCGTGATGGGGAGAATGACGCTGTTTATTGGGCGATTGAACTTCCTTATTAACAGATGGATTCCCGAAGTCCGAGCGGAGGCTCAAAGCAGCCTTTTCTGGATCATAATGCCCGCGGTTGTGTTGATCGTATCCACAATAGGCTACTTCGTGTTCAGGAAATCTCAAAAACTCGAGGCGTAATTTCTACGGCTGACTGCTATTGTAACAAGCATTCGCAGCCCCGCTGAAAAAGTGTTGGCGTCTCTATTTAAGTCAGGAGTCTTTAATTGTCAAAGATAGCTATGGCTGTGGTGGCGCATCCCGATGATATCGAACTGATGATGGGAGGCACGTTCATAAGGCTGGGCGATGCCGGTTATGAGCTTCACTATATGACCATCGGAAATGGCTCGTGCGGGTCGGCTACGATGGATGCCGAGCAAACGGTTCGGGCGCGCACACAGGAAGCGAAAAACGCTGCGAATATGGTGGGCGCGAAATATCACGACTCACTTGTGCCGGATATAGAAATCCTGTATGAGCAGCCTCTGATACGCAAGCTGTGCGGGATAGTGCGGGAAGTGAAACCTGAGATTTTGCTGCTGCCGTCTCCGCAGGATTATATGGAGGACCATTCGATATCGTGTAGATTGATGGTGACTGCGGCGTTTTGCAGGGAGATGCGCAACTACGAATCCGACCCGCCGAGGCCGCCGATTTCGATCGACATGGCGTTGTATCACGCGCTGCCGTGGGGATTGTGCGACCAGCTCAGAAACACGATAGAGCCGGATTTCTATATAGATATCACCGATGTCATGCCACAAAAACTGGAAATGCTGGCCTGCCATAAGAGTCAGAGGCAGTGGCTCGACGACAGTCAGGGAGTGGATAACTATCTCAGCACAATGCAGGAGATGTCCGCCAAAGTGGGAGCGATGTCAGGCAGATATGAGTATGCCGAGGGCTGGAGGCTGCATTCTCACCTCGGATTCGGCCCGGAGGAATTTGACCCGCTGCGAGAGGCTCTGGAAGCCTATATCGCCGAGTAGAACAGATTTGTAAAGGAACAACTTGTAGAAAAGGAGAGGGAAATGCCGAGAGCCATTAGTAAGATTGCACCTGATTGGTGGGACTACATGACCCTTGACCAGGAGATTCTCGATGACGCCGCAAAGCTGACTCCGGAGGATATGCTGGGGCTGTCACGGGAAGGTTTCAAGGTGGTATTTTACGACACGCTGGAGGACTTCTACTGTGCCGAAGCGTTGGAGTATATCGATGCCTGGCGGCAGTCAACTCCTGATAATCCCGTTGGTATCTGCGGCCCAATTGGCCCGACCGAACAGCTTCCGTTGGTTGCTCGAATTGTCAACGCTATGGATATCAACCTTGCCGATTCTCACTTTTGGGGGATGGATGAGTGGATAATCGATGGCAGGGTAGTGCCGGAGGATCATCCGCTGTCCTTTGCGCGCGCAGACCGCGAACTGTGCTTTAACAGGATCAGGCCGGAGTTGGCTATGCCCAAAGCAAACGAGCACTACCCCGACGCCGACCCATCGGAGTTTATCGCAAGCTGGCAGGCAGTGCGCTGCGCCGTTATGCAGGGCGGACAGGGAGACGTCAAGCACTGGGCATTTAACGATCCCGTCAAACGTGAAGGCATATACAAAGACCAGCCTCCCACCCCTGAGCAATATCTGCAACTGAGCACGCGCATTGTTGATCTGCACCCGATGACCATTATGCAAAATGCGCGCACATCCGGCGGAGGCAAGATAGATATAGTTCCAAGCCGAGCCGTGACAGTCGGGCCGGTGCAGACGTGGAAAGCGGAAAAAGTATCGATCTGGCATGCCGGCGCTCACGACAACCCATTTGGGCAGAGGCTGACCACTCTTATGATAGGCAAAAAAATACCGGATAGCGCGGCGCCGATGTCTCTGCTGGCGCTGCATCCGAACGTGCAGTTCAACTTCTATCGGGGTGGAATCGGCACGTGCGCAGTTGAGATGCACTGATTGACGCTGCCATCTAACAACTAAATATTTTTGCTCCCGACCGATGTAATGGGGATATTCTCCACAAAACGCTGGGTATAGATGCGTATGGCACAGTTTATGCAGCGTGTTTTATCGGCTGGTCTGCCCGTCTCTGCAGATTGGCCACCTTTGGAGGGAGCGTGGAAAATATGGTCAAGTGCTTCTGGTGTGGAGCAGATAACAAGAGACACCAGGACACGTGCTCCGTTTGCAAACGCAAGTTGCAATGGACGACATTTTTCAGAGGCATGTTGCGTCCATCTGTGGGATGTCTGCTGGGAAGCAAGGCATCGGCTATGAATGCGAACGAGCAAGCACGTATAAGACTGGTATAGTCTTGTTGCAAGCTTTAAAGGATATGGGCCGGGTGCAAAAATGCATCCGGCCTGTTCTTTTGCAGGATTTTATGAGTTGAGCAGCGCAATAAAGCTGGTCGGGTGGTTTTTGCGGATTTCTCTGCGCGGGTTGATCGCGTCGTGACGATATATTGCCACGCTTTCGTATGGCGGCGCAGGCATCGACACTTTGAACTCACCATTGGCGAAGCGTTGTGCTGCTTTTTTTGCGCCATCTTTAATCAATTCTCTTGCACGAACGGGTTGAAGATGCACTGCGCCG
>JAAYKE010000109.1 GCA_012522575.1 Armatimonadota bacterium
ATGTCGAGGACACGGACGGAATCGGAAAGGTCGGCAATCTCGTATGCGGGGATATAATGAATCTGTATATCAAGATCAAAGACAATATCATAACCGATGTCAAGTTCAAGACCGTTGGATGTGGAGCGGCAATCGCGACCAGTAGTATGGCCACTGACCTTATAAAAGGCAAGACGATCGAGGAAGCCCTTGACCTGACCAATGCTATGGTCGCTGAAGCATTGGGAGGATTGCCCAAAGTGAAGATGCACTGCTCTGTTCTGGCCGAGCAGGCAGTTCGCAATGCAATCGACGACTATCTCAAGAAAACGACGGGAGTCGGGTTGCAGTTGAAAACCGATGAGGATCTACACGAACATGCGCACGCGTGTACCGAGGATTGATCGCAGAAGGGAGCATTGAATTGTCGGAGCAAACAAAAGTGGATCTGCGCAAGCGGGTCGATGAGGTGATGGACATAATCCGCCCTAATTTGCAGGCGGATGGCGGAGACGTGGAAGTAGTCGATGTGACCGATGACGGCGTCGTTCAGGTTCGACTTCAGGGAGCATGTCATGGCTGCCCGATGGCGGCGATGACTCTGCAGATGGGCATCGAAAGAGTGCTCAGAAAAGAAATACCGGAAGTGACCGGCGTTGAGAATATGCCGCACGACGACTGATTATATTAGTCGCAGACATTGAATGGTAAGTGGTGAGCGGGGTCCAAACAGGCCCCGCTTATTTTTTAGCTAAGAAACGGGTTTGTCGCGCGCTCACGCCCTACTGTGGTACTCGGCCCATGGCCGGGAAACAGCGGCGTATTGTCCGGCTTTGACATCAGCGCGTTGTGGATTGATGCGATTAGCTGCGTATGGGAACCGCCGGGGAAATCAGTCCTGCCGATGGAGTTGGCAAAGATCGTATCGCCGCAGAAAATCCCTGCATCAACGGCGAAACATAACCCTCCCGGGCTGTGTCCGGGCGTATGTATAACCTCGATTTTCAAGTTCTCATAATTCAAAATATCGCCATTCTCAAGCAAGTGAGCCGGGTTAAAAGGCACGAATGCGGATATGTCATAAAACATCTCGGCCAACTCCATTCCGCATTCTATCTGATCTATATCAGCCTTATGCATCGCGACCTCGACGCCATATTCGGCCGCCAACTCCCCTGCCGCAAAGCAATGATCAGGATGCCCATGTGTGAGAAGAATCAGTTGAACATTGAGGTTATTTGAGCCAATACACCGTCGAATAGAGTCTGAATCGCCGCCGGGGTCTATAATTACAGCGCAAAGAGAATCGGTATCCCAGACAACATAGCAGTTGGTTTCGAGCGGGCCGACAACGATGCGTTCATACTGCACGGCCACTCAGCATCCCCTCCTCATCACTTCGAGATTGGCAGAATCATAGCAGTCCAAATCTCCTGCAAGACGCGAATGTCGCTGCGCCTGTCTGTGTTTGCCGCAAGTCGCATATATTTCTGCAAGGACCGCGTGGTAGGTGCACTCTCCGGGCTTTATTTTGAGAGCCTGCTTCATCGCATCGATGGCTTCTTTAATATGTCCGACGCGGAAATAGAGCAGCCCGAGCCGGAAAGAGTAGTAGGGATCGCACGGGCTGAAGATCGTCGCCTGTTGCATCTCCACAATTGCTTCGGGGATTTTGCCGAGTAACATATAAAAATCAGCAAGCCAGAAATGGTAGAATGGGTCTGTCGGAGCGATTTGGATGGCCACCTCAAGCTGCAATATCGCCTCTTCACGCTCTCCGATGTGCCAAAGCGCATCCCCCAATTTGTAGCGGTAGAACGGATTCATCGCGTTGAATCTCGACGCGCGCCGGTATTCCTCGACCGCAGCCAGCCATTTGCCATAACGACGATATATCTCCGCCATGCTGTAGTGCGGTTCAGCGCGTCTTGGGCTGATTTTGATGGCCTTGCGATACTCGGCAAGGGCTTTTTGGGATAGTTCAGAGTATCCGTAAGCGTCGCCCAGGCGGGTGTGATAGCTCGGATTGCCGGCCTCCAACTCCACCGCCTTGCGGTAGTGCGCAACCGCCTCCTGAACTCGACCCTCATTGCACAACGCATCCCCAAGCTCAAGCTGCTGATACGGCGTCAATTTCGTGCCGGGCTGGGTCGGCTCGTCGGATCGCATCCGATCCTCAAAGCGCCCTTCTTCATTTTCGGATTGAACGAAATTGTTGTCCATTCAATTAACCGTCAACGTGAGTCAAGAATAAAAGTGACCGGGCCGTCGTTTGCTATATCAAACAACATCTTGGCTCCGAATCGCCCAGTCTGCACCGACACGCCGCAAGCAGCCAGCGCACCGACAAACTCATTATACAACGATTCCGCCAATTGTGGGGCTGCGGCCTTATCAAATCCCGGCCTGCGACCTTTCGAACAGTCCCCAAGCAGGGTGAACTGCGATACCACCAGCGCCTGACCGCCGACATCGAGCACGGAGAGGTTCATCTTGCCCTGGTCATCCTCAAATATCCTGAGATTGGCGATCTTTTCGGAAAGAAAGTTGACGTCCTTGATCGTGTCCCCTTTTTCGACGCCAAGCAGAAGCGCAAGTCCTCGACCAATGCAGGCGATCTGCTCTCCGTCGACGGTCACTGATGAGCTTGTTACCCTCTGCACTACCGCTCTCAATTTTGTGCGCACTTACTCATTTTATGGTCGGAAACGCGCTCCACATTCAAGACATCCGGCAGATTGCCGACCTTCTCCAGCAGTGATTTGAGCTTATCGACATCTGGAACCTCTACAGTGAGGCTGATATTTGAGGTTTTGTCCGGCATAGACTTAACTTTGGCCGCCCGTATGCTGATTTTGCCCTCAGAAAATATGGCAGTTATGGCGTTGAGAACTCCGATGCTGTCGAAGGTCTTGATGAAAATATCGGTGGCGTATCGCTCGCCATCTGACTCCAGCCAGTTTATCTGAACGAGTCTTTCCGGTTCGCGTTCACGAAATCCGGGTAGATTCGGGCAGTCGGTAGAGTGCAGGGTGACTCCCTTGCCTCGCGTAACATATCCCACGACCTCTTCTCCCGGCAGCGGCATACAGCATTTTGCGCGATTTATACGCAGAGTGTCGAGGCCGTGCAGGTTCACCGACAGGGCTTTTTCTCCGCTTGGCTTGGCAGTCTCGACGACTAGGGCTTGCTGAGCAGGAGCCAGCCCGCCCTTCAATTTATTTACAATAGAGGCGGCGGCTACATATCCATTGCCTATAGCCGCAAACATATCCTCATCGGTTTGGAGATTAATTGACTTGAATACCGGCGCCAGGACGTCGCTTTTCATCATCGCTGGCACGTCCAAGCCCTGCCTCTCCAGTTCCTTTTCGAGCAACTCGCGACCTTTTGCAGAACTCTCGGAGAAATGCAGTTTGCGAAAATGGCCGCGGATTTTGTTTCTGGCATGAGACGTGACCACAAAAGACAGCCAGTCCATGCTCGGTTGGCTATTGGTGCGGGTTATGACCTCGACGATGTCGTTGTTGCTCAATTTGTAAGACAAGGGCACGATTCTGCCGTTTACTTTGCCGCCAACGCAGTGATGTCCGACGTCGCTGTGGATTCTATATGCAAAATCGAGAGGCGTCGAGCCTGCAGGAAGATCGATTACGTCCCCGCGCGGAGTAAAGACAAAGACCTGATCTGTGAACAGGTCATTGACAACGCTGCTGAGAAACTCCCCCGCGTCCTTGCTGTCGGTCTGCCAGTCGAAGAGCTGCTGTCGCAGCCAGGACAGCTTGCGCTCGAAGTCGTCACGCCCGTGCTTCTGTTCCTTATATTGCCAGTGCGCAGCCACGCCGAAGTCGGCGACCCGATGCATCTCCCAGGTGCGGATTTGTATTTCGAGTGGTTCCCCTCGCGGGCCGATCACCTTGGTATGCAAAGATTTATACATGTTGGACTTAGGCTTGGCTATATAATCCGAAAAGCGATCAGGCAGCGGCATCCACAAGTCGTGCACCAGACCCAATACGTGATAGCAGTCCCCCACCTTATCGACTATGACGCGAACGGCCGAAAGGTCATATATCTCGGAGTAATCGACCCCTTCGCGCAATATCTTTTGATAGATGCTCCACAAGTGCTTTGGCCGCGCCTGTATGTGGGCTTCGATGCCCTCCGCCGCGAGGTGCTTCTGAATCATCTCAGTGGCTTCGGCAAGGTCTTCTTCACGCTCGACTCGTGTCCGCGTGACTTTTTCTGAGAGGTCTGCGTATGCTTCCGGCTCGATATATTTGAACGCGAGGTCCTCCAGCGCCCACTTGATTTTCCAAATCCCGAGCCTGTGAGCCAGAGGAGCATAAATCTGCATGGTCTCCCGAGCTACCTTGAGTCGCCGATCCTCCGGCAGCCCGTCAAGGGTCATCATATTGTGCAGTCGGTCGGCAAGCTTAATGACCATTACCCGAAAGTCACGCGCCATCGCCAAAAAGATTTTACGCAGGTTCTCTGCGCCGCGACTGATCTCCGCCCTGCGCTTCTTGGGCAGATCCTCCCGCTTAGCCTCATCTTCGTCATCCGCTACATCGAAATCGGCAAGTTTGAGTTTGGTTACGCCATCGACAAGCATCGCAACTTCGTCGCCAAACTTCGATTTAAGCTCTTCAATGGATACGTTCTGATCCTCCATTACATCGTGCAGCAGCGCCGCTGCAATGCTGGGAGGATCTATCTCAAGGTCGGCAAGAATTTCGGCGGCGGCAAATGGGTGGGCTATATATGGGTCCCCGGTGAGGCGAAGCTGGGTGCGGTGCGCGTTTTCGGCAAATTCAAACGCCCGGCGTATGAGGTCAACGTCGGCTTGAGCGTTATACGAAAGAACCTGTTTTATAATAGATTCAACGTCTGCCATTGCCTATCGGATATCCTTGATAGTCAGTTGTAGTGACTCCGTTCCATTGAAAGTGTTTATATTTATACTGTAGCATAGATCAACAGTACTGCCAATATCAATTGAACCAAAATACTCACCTAAATTGAAGCCAATGCACCATATCGGATCGCTGTTGGAGCCTTTGACCAGCATTCGCAGATGGGAGCCGTCCCCTACGGTCTGTATGCGTTCTACGCGCATCCCCTGGCTCATAAAAACAGGTTTCTGATTCCCGGCTCCGAATGGTTCCAGGGCTGTAAGCGCATTGACGAGGGAAAATGTTATATCGCTCGGGTCAAGCTCGGCATCGACATGGATTGTGGGCCGGAGGTCCTCCAGCGCCACCGTGCTTTCGGCATGAGCGTTGATGAGTTCTTCGAATGTCTTTATATTCGATACGGGAAGAGAAACTCCCGCGGCCAGAGCATGCCCGCCGCACCTTGTCAAAATGGAATCACAGCGCCTGAGGCCTTCCAATAAATCGAACGCTTCGATGCTGCGCCCGGAACCGCTGGCCTCGCCCTCGATTGGATCGATGCTGAACAAAATCGCAGGACGGCCATACATAGTAACCATATTTCCCGCCGCCAGCCCAATGGTCCCCTTGTTCCATCCTTCAGAGGCCAGCACCAACACCCTGGTGCTGCTCAGGTCTTTGGATTCTGCCTGTTTGATAGCTTCGCGTACAATTTTTTGCTGATCGATTTTGCGATCGGAGTTGTGATGCTCAATCTGCCGGGTCAAGGTCTCAGCCTTCCCCGGCTCCCCCGTAAGAAGCAATTTCAGCACAATAGTGGCATCGTCCATCCTGCCTGCTGCGTTGAGCCTGGGAGCAATGCCATAACTGATATGGTGGGAGCAGATAGTCTTGTCCTGGAGGTCGAGGGCCTTTAGAAGAGCCTGGATTCCGACCTTTTTGCTGCTTGAGACTGCGGAGAGGCCATGTTTTACCAGCGCACGATTTTCCTGTATAAGAGGGACAACATCGGCCACCGTCCCCAATGCAACGAGGTCGGTAAACCGTGAGACAAACCTGTCTTCGGCATAACCCAAGGCTCTTACGACTGCCTGCGCCAGTTTGAATGCCACCCCAACCCCTGCAAGCTCGCGAAAGGGATATTCGCTGTCAGCCCTTTTAGGATTTACCACGGCCAGAGCGTCCGGCAAATCGCATCCCGGTTCGTGGTGGTCGGTGACTATTACATCAAGTCCAAGTTCATCCGCACGCTTTATAGCCTCCAGCGCGTTTATCCCGCAATCGCAGGTTATGATCAATTTTACGCCGGCAGCGGCCAGTTCCTCGACGTTTTGTGCATTGATATCGTAGCCGCCGAACTGTCTATGCGGCAGACGGTATTCTACATTAGCCTTCAACGCTCGAAGCGCTCGCACCAGAACGGCAGTTGCGGTTATCCCGTCTGCGTCGTAGTCGCCATAAACGCTCATCAATTGACCATCGCGCACGGCCTGAGCAATTCGAGTTGCAGCAACGTGCATATCCGGCAAGAGAAGCGGATCGTGGAGTTGATCCAGTGAGGGGTTCATAAAATCCAGAGCCTGCTGCGTGGTTTTGATGCCGCGATTGAGAAGAACCGTAGCTACAATCGGGCACACATCGGCGTCGGCAGCAAGTCGTTTAACGTCGGCCGCATCGCAATCCCTCACCGTCCACTGTGCTTTCATATCTTCAATAACATCCTGTCACCCAAGCAAAAGGCCCGCATATTTTACTCATAATTTAAGCATACGCGGGCCTTGTAGAGATCTGATAAAAGTGCGACGTTACTTGTTATCGTCTTTTCTTTCTCTTTGGCTTGGGAGCCGGCGCCTGTCCTGCGGACTGACCCGATGCAGAATCGACATCCAACTCCGTTCCATTAGTAGTCAGAGGCTTCTGAACAAAAGCCCGCTCCTCCACTTTTCTCTTTGATGTCCGGCCGCCGCCGCCCAGATTGTCCCAGATTATGACCAGAGCGGTTGCCACAAAGATTGAGGAGTATGTTCCAACGATAGTGCCCGCCAGCAAGGTTATGTAGAAATGCCTCAGCAGCGGCCCGCCGAACGCAATCAGCGTAACCAGCGGCAAAGCCAGAGTAAATGATGTATTGATCGATCGGCTCAGGGTCTCAAGGATGCTCCTGTTGGCAAGATCCTCGAAAGACTCTCCCCGCTGTCGGTGTCGCAGATTTTCGCGGATTCTATCGTAGATGACGATGGTATCGTGGACGCTGTATCCGATGACGGTCAGCACCGCCGTCACAAACAAGCTGTCGGTCTCCCAGCCGAACCATCGACCCATAATGGCAAACCCGCCAATGATAAATGCGGCGTCGTGCGCCAAAGCAAGAACCGCGCAGGTTCCATACTTAAGCCCTGTTACAAAGCCTCCTATGGCGAACCTGACCGCCAGATACAGGATGATTAGAATCGAAGCCAGCACCACGCTCGTAATTGATTTTGTGGTAAGCTCCTTGCTGATGGTAGGTCCTACGCTCGCCACAGATTCGAAGCTTGCTTCGCCATCCTCATCTTTTGTAGAAAGGGTAAATTTATCGTTTAGAGAGACTCGAAGCTGTTCCATTTTATCGTCGAAGTCCGGGCTTTCAGAGAGCATTCTTGTAGTGATAAATGCGGTTTTGCCCTGTTCGACGAGCTGAAC
>JAAYKE010000110.1 GCA_012522575.1 Armatimonadota bacterium
CAAAACGCGAGACGATTGACACTCGCTATATATGGTCTCACGTCAAAAGGTAGCTGGCAGAGAGATTATGGATTACGAGACCAAATACGAAGAGCTTCAGTATCCGTTATGTCTAACGTTGCAGAAGGGTTTGCACGCGAATCTAATAAGGAATTTCATCGTTTTCTAACAATGGCCAGAGGCTCGGTTGGGGAGGTAAAATCTCACCTATATATAGCCAGAGATCTATTTTACGTAGAGCAAAGCGATTTTGATGATCTTTATGAACAAGCAGACAGAATTGCACGGCAGTTGACCGGACTGATGAATTACCTGAAGGCGTAACATATTTAATAACCGTCAACTGACAACCGTCAACCGACAACAAAAGGAATTATTTTGAAAGGCATATTATTACTCGAAGACGGAACCACGTTTGAGGGCAGATCTATCGGCGCTCCGGGCACGGCGGTCGGCGAAGCGATTTTTGCTACCTCGATGACCGGCTATCAGGAGATGCTCACCGATCCTTCTTTCGCAGGCCAACTCCTCACCCTGACCTATCCGCTAATAGGCAACTATGGCGTCAACGAGGAAGATTCAGAGTCCGACAGGGTTCAGGCAGGCGGGCTTATAATACGCCAGATCTGCGACCAGCCCAGCAACTGGCGATCGACCGGCAGCCTTTCGGATTATCTCAAACAAAATGACACCGTCGCCATTGACGGCATTGACACCCGCGCCCTCACCCGGCATTTGCGAATCAACGGGGTAATGATGGGAGCCATCAGCACGGAGTTGACCGTTGCGGAGTTGAGAAAAACTCTCGACGAAGCGCCGCCCTATGGCGAGATAAACTACGTGCGGAGCCTCTCATCAAAGCAAGCATTAGAGTGGCCGGGTGATGTTGCGCAGCCGAGATATCACATCGCGCTGATCGACCTCGGCTTCAAACGCAGCATCGCCCGCCAATTTTCCGAGTTGGGATGCAGAGTAACCATTTTGCCTTACGATGCCTCTGCGGAGGATGTGTTGAGCGTGCAGCCCGATGGGATAGCGTTTTCTTCAGGCCCGGGGGATCCCCGGTTGCTGCGTGCATCGCTGGAGACTGCGCGCGTCCTTATCGGTAAAAGGCCCATTTGGGGGATTGGCCTGGGACATCAGTTGTTGGCGATGGCAATGGGCGGGCAGGTAATCAAGCTCAAATACGGACACCGGGGAACAAATCATCCGGTCAAAAACATCCTCACCGGCCAAGTGAGCATAACCGCCCAAAACCACGGCTACGCGGTCGATGCCGTTTCATTGCCGGACGATGTGCAATTGACCCGAAAGAGCCTCAACGATGATACTGCGGAGGGATTGCGCCATCGTAATCTGCCGATTATGTCGATCCAGTATGAGCCGGAAAAACGTCTTTTCGAGGAGTATTTAGAGTTGGTCGCCGCGGCAAGTTAACGACGAGACTCATAATTTGGAGATTCAATGCCAAAACGTGCTGATCTGAAAAAAGTCATGGTGGTTGGAAGCGGGCCTATAATCATAGGTCAGGCGGCGGAGTTCGACTACGCCGGGACGCAGGCATGCAAGGCTCTGCGCGAAGAGGGTATTTCAGTTGTCCTCATCAACTCCAATCCCGCCACCATTATGACCGATATCGAGGTTGCGGATAAGGTCTACATTGAGCCGATCAACGTGGAGTTTGCCACACGCGTCATAGAAAAGGAGCGGCCGGACGGTCTGCTGCCGACTTTGGGGGGTCAGACAGGGCTCAACCTTGCCGTGGAGCTTGCAAACGCGGGAGCGCTCGAAAAATACAACGTCGAGTTGCTGGGCACGCCCCTTGATTCGATTCAGCACGCGGAGGATAGGGACCTTTTCCGAACTCTTATGCGCGATATAGGCGAGCCGGTTCCGGAAAGCTGGATAGTGCAGACACAGGAGGAACTTGAGGGGATCATCGACGACAATCCGCCGTGGCCGCTGATCGTGCGCCCAGCCTATACCCTCGGTGGCACAGGCGGAGGAGTCGCAAATAACCCGGCGGAATTGATGGAAATAGGAGCGCGAGGGCTGAAGTTGTCACTCAAAAGCCAGGTGATGATAGAGCGATGCCTGCTGGGTTGGAAAGAACTCGAGTTCGAGGTGATGCGCGACTCCAACGATACCTGCGTGCAGATTTGCTCGATGGAGAACTTCGACCCGATGGGCGTTCATACAGGGGACTCCATAGTGGTGGCTCCAATGCAGACGCTTACGGACAAAGAATTCCAGATGCTGCGCAGTGCGTCGCTCAAGATTATCCGCGCACTGCATATTGAGGGCGGCTGCAATGTGCAGCTTGCAATGAACCCAGGCGGCTTCGAATATTATGTCATCGAGGTCAATCCCAGGGTCAGCAGATCCTCCGCGCTGGCATCCAAGGCGACCGGATTTCCCATTGCGCGGGTGGCGGCAAAGATAGCGGTCGGGCTTAATCTCGATGAGATTCCCAACGCTGTAACCGGCACAACCAAGGCCGCATTTGAGCCAACGATAGACTACATTGTGGCAAAAATCCCCCGCTGGCCGTTCGATAAGTTCTATCAGGCAGACCGCACCGTCGGCACTCAAATGAAAGCGACCGGCGAGGTTATGAGCATAGATCGCACCTTCGAAGGGGCTATTATGAAGGCCGTGCGTTCTCTGGAGATAGGGCTGTTTGGGCTGAGGCTCAAAAATGCGGATGAGGTCAGCGATGAGGATATCGAAGCCGGGCTGGTCAAAGCTACCGACGAGCGTTTGTTCCTTATCGCCGAGGCGTTGAGGCGCGGGAAAACTGTTCAATGGGTGGCCGATCTTTCCGGAGTCGATGTCTGGTTCGTTCAAAAGATCAGAAATATAGTAGATATGGAAAATGAGCTGCGCGAGCGCTCTGCCGGCCTGCGAGCGCTGACCTCCGGCCAGATATCATCACACCCGCAGGCAATGGAATCGCTGCGCCGTGCAAAAAATATGCGCTTTCCGGACAAGGTGATCTCACAACTCTCGGGCGCGCTGGAAAATCAACTGCGGTTCATAGAGAAAAAATACGGCCTGCTGCCGGTCTATAAAATGGTAGATACATGCGCGGCGGAGTTCGATGCGCAGACTCCATACTTCTACTCCGTGCACGAAACCGAGGACGAGACCGGTTGCAGTCCGGGATACAACACGTCGTGCAATTCGCGGCCAAAGGCCATTGTCATCGGCTCCGGCCCTATTCGCATCGGTCAGGGCGTGGAGTTCGACTATTGTTCTGTGCACTCGGCGTGGGCGCTTCGGGAAGCGGGTTATGAGTCGATTATCATCAACAATAATCCCGAAACCGTATCTACTGACTTCGACACATCCGACAAGCTCTACTTCGAGCCGCTGACCCTAGAGGATGTGCTCAATGTCATCGCCTATGAGCAACCCGATGGGGTTATTCTGCAGTTCGGCGGCCAGACTGCGATCAACCTTGCTAAACCCTTGCATGCTATGGGCGTGCCAATATTTGGTTCCGATTTCAAGTCTATCGACATCGCCGAGGACAGGGATAAGTTCGAAAAAATCCTGCGCGATCTCGATATTCCCAAGCCAGCCGGTCGCGCGATATTCGGGATCGACGAAGCGGTGCAGGTGGCAAAGGAGATCGGCTACCCTGTGCTGGTTCGTCCCAGCTATGTGCTTGGCGGACGCGCGATGGAGATAGTTTACACCGAGGCCGAACTCAGGCTCTATATGAAACATGCGGTCGATATATCCCCGGACCCGGATGCGCCGATTCTGGTCGATAGATATGTGATGGGCAAAGAGGTCGAGGTGGATGTTATCGCCGACGGCGTCGACTGCCTCATTCCCGGCATAATGGAACACATCGAGCGCGCCGGGGTGCATTCAGGGGATAGCATGGCCGTATGTCCGCCGCAGACAATATCACAGGATATTATTGACCAGATAGTCTCCCATGCCACCAGGCTAGCTATGGCATTGGAGGTGCGCGGGCTGATGAACTGCCAGTTTGTGGTGGATGGCGATGAAGTGCAGGTGATAGAGGTCAATCCCCGCGCAAGCCGCACAGTGCCGTATCTCAGCAAAATCACCGGCGTTCCTATGATCCAGGTCGCCACCAACGTGGTGCTTGGCAGGAGCCTCAAAGAGCAGGGCTACGCTTCCGGACTGTATCCGCAGCAGCGCAGTCTAGCCGTCAAAGCTCCCGTGTTCAGCTTCCAGAAACTCACAGAGGTCGATATCTCACTTGGCCCGGAGATGAAGTCCACCGGGGAGATTATGGGAATCGAAAGAGACTTTTCGAGGGCGTTGTATAAGGCGATGATCGCCTCCGGTCTGGATGCTCCCATCGGCGGCAGGATGATCGCTACCATAGCGGATCAGGACAAAGAGGAGGCGCTGCCGATAATCAGAGACTTCGTAAACGACCTTGGCTATTCGGTCTATGCGACGGAGGGGACAGCGCACTACCTTAACATCAATGGCGTGGCGGCGACACAGGTCGGAAAGATCAGCAGCAGCGATCAGATCAACTTGATGGACCTGATATCGGCCAACAAGGTAGACTAGCTTATAAACACCGCTTCCAAGGATAAAAAAATCGAACAGGAGGCGTCGGTGATCCGCAAGGCCAGCGTGCAGCGATATATCCCGTGCCTGACATCCCTCGACACGGCTGAGGCTCTGCTGGTTGCATTGCGATCCAAACAGCGAGGGGAGATGCCGGAATGCCTGCCGGTGGATCAATATATGAACGCAGAACCAAGCGGGTTGTAACTTGCGGCAGGATTGTCCGGTTATCAACGATAACTAATGGTTGTCTGAGGGCGCATGTGAAAAGCGGGGCTATGTTTGCTCTGTTGCGATGCCCGCTCTTAGCCGATAATGGTATCGCATATTGGCTGCATGCGTTTCAGGCATTGCAGAAATCATAAGTATTTGACTCGCATATAATGTCGAATATGGTGCGGCGTCTGTTTGTTGAGACGTCAAAGCGGGCATGCAATCGAGATGATAATATGCGATTATCGGAACTTTTAAGTCGGTAATTTTCGTTAGTTAATACGGCTGTGTTTCGACCTCTCTGCAGTGACGGGGTCGACCAGACATGGAGGCAGATTAGGTATGATGACAGGGATGATTAAACGGCTCTCCGGGCGCATATCGGTGATGCTTACAATAGCAATGCTGATGACCATAGCGGCTCCGGCTCTCACCGCAAACAAAACCAGCCTCGATTCGGCGGCAATCTCCAGCGTTACAAACCTTGCCGGGGATTTGCATATTAATGTCGGCAAGGCCGAGGGAGTCTCAGAGGGCGCCGAGGGAGTTATCCTCAGGGATGGCAGGGAAATAGCCAAATACAGAGTCATTGATGTGAACTGGGGAATCTCCCGGATCAGCGTTTTTGACCTGCAGGATGGGTTCACCGTACAGGCAGGGGACCAGGCTCCGGTCAAGACGAATATCGCGCCAAAGAAATCGAAATCATCGATTACCAAAGTCGTCGGCGTCGTGCTCGCCATTGGCTTGATCGCTGCTCTGGCGGGCGGAGGCGGAGGAAAGGGTTCCTCCAGAAATGATATTGACCTGACCACACGCAAAACCAGCGTCATCAACGATACAGGCGATGTGACAGTCACGGTAAACATTACTGCCAAGGTAAATAAAGCCAACGGCGATGCCATAGACGATGGCACACTGGTGACATTTAACACAACGGCAGGAACCTTGAATGCCACCCAGGTTCGCTCGATGGCAGGAAGCGCTTCTGCAGTGTTGACCTACAACTCTGCTGAAGATACAGCCCTGGAAGCGACCGTGACAGTCAAATGCGGCAGCGATACGTCCAAAATTACTGTGTCATTTACATCAAGAGTAGACCTGGTCGCTGATGATACGACCATCTATCTTCTGGGCAGCGGCGCAACTCCAAACGAGACAACCATAACAGCAACCTGCCGCGACATCGAAAACAATCCTGTGACTTCCGGGAACGTCAAATTTACCACTACCATAGGTACGATCGCAGATACAGTGCCGATAGGCGCAGGAGGAATAGCAACAACCACGTTCACCAGCGCTCAGGCCGGCAAGGCCAAGATCACTGCGACCTATTCTAACAGCACGGCTACGGTGACTGTCACCGTTCAAGCCGGGCCGCCTGATATGGTCAATCTCCAGTCCGACCAGGACGATCTGCCTGCGGATGGCAACTCGTGGACGAAAGTCACCGCGATTGTTGTTGATACGGGCGGAAATACCGTTACGGACGGCACAAAAGTCAGATTTTCCGTCGAGCCGGACGGCAGCAGCGGAGGCGGGACGCTCTCCGATACTCTCGTAAGCACAAAGAATGGCCAGGCCGCCACAACTCTGAAGACAAAAGATGATAGCGGCGTTAACAGCCTTCCGGGAACCGTTACGGTTAAGGCCCAGGTGCTTATAGCCGATCAGCCGACCACTGTCCCTGCTCCGGCCACCGACTTGGAGAGAACAATTACAATCACATTTACCTCGGTTGCATCTACGGAGATCGGCAGCGTGAATCTGAATGCGGACAAATTAAACATCCGCAATGCCGTGGGCAACAAGACGAACCTTACAGCGCAGGTTGCCACGACGGACGGTAACGCTGTTCCGGATGGCACACAAGTGGTGTTTACGACAAACAAGGGTTCCATATCGAATGTAATCAAAACAATTGATGGAAAGGCGACGGCGGTGCTGAATGCCGACGGAAGCGCCGGAGACGGCCTTGCTGTTGTGACGGCGACTGTCGGCAGCATCATCAGCAATCCTTGCACTGTTATATTCTCCGGCCCTCCGGATGCAGCAAATTGCGAGGCGACCATCACCCCGTATTCTCTTGCTAAATCAGGCGGACAGGCGGTAATCGCCGTAACCGCCAGAGACAGCAACGGTTATGCGATTGTTGACAATACGATAATCGAAGCGGTTACAACCAGAGGCATTCTGCCCTCCAATACCGCACAAATCAGCAATGGAGAGGCGAGTTTCAATCTGCAGACCAGCCCTGATTCTGCCAGCCCGACTGATCCGGGACCCGGCACAGTGACTATCACTATCCCGTCCGGCGGAGCAGGACCTAACGTTAAGCTCTATGTGGAGTTTGAAGTCCTTCCGTAATCAAATATATGGCCCGGTTGGCTGTCACTGTCGACCGGGCCATTTTGGAACATACAGGCTATGCCTTTTACAAGAGTATCGATAGTCCTGCTTGGATTGTTTTTGCTGAGCATCGGACAGGCCGGAGCGGCGGTGATGGTCTCGGTAGATGTCAACTCCTCCTATATCCCCGCCGACGGCAAGAGCTTCACTCAGGTCCTGGTTACGGCGCTCGATACGTCCGGCGGCCCGGTTCCTGACGGGACTGAAATACGCTTGACCACTTCTGCAGGGGATGTTTCTCCGGTTGTCTACACCACCGGAGGACGGGCAGTCGGCGTCTTGACCTCATCAACCTGCCCGCAAAGCGCAACGATCAACGCTATCTGCAACGGCGTATCGAGTTCTGTCCAGGTTGAATACACAGAATCAGCGGGCGGAGACGAAGAATCGCGGTCGGATAGCTCTATCTCGATGGTCGGCGGCTCTCTGGCATACTGCGTCGAACGTGACACAATAGTAGGCAGCAGCACAGTGACCCTGGAATACAAGGGAGTGAGGGTAGAAGCCGAGAACTTGCAGCTTAGGCAGGGGACAGGGCAAATCAGGGCGCAGGGAAACGTTGTCGTCAGCAAGGGTGAAACAACTCTCACAGGCGATCGGTTTCTGCTGAATATGCGCAATGACCGCATCTATCTGCAAAGCTTATCCGGCAGTCGGGACATCACGGCCTGCGACGTCGCAAAACTCCAGCAACTCGATACGGAAAATGCGAGCGTCGATGAGTCATCCTTTGCACAATCTCTGGATGCAAAAGGCAGCACGTGGATCATATCTCCCAAACTGACCCTGATCCCCGGGCAGAAAATACTGTTCTTCAAAGCCTCGATATACGTGCGCGAATCGAAGGTAATGACCCTGCCTTACTATGCGTTCAGCTACAAAGACAGGAAGTCGATATTGCAGCAGGTGCGATATACCGCCAACGATGGAATGATGGTCGACCTGCCTTTCTATTGCCAGCTTTCCGAGAGCCGCGCCAGCGCCATCAAACTGAGATATTCCTCCGGCGACAACGAAAGCGGGGGATATGCCCGGCCAAGAAAAGGCCCGAGCCTGGGCTTGCAGCACGACTATCTGGCGGGTCGGGCAGGGTATGGGACGATGTTCGTCGATTCCCTGGGCAGTTCCAACCTGGCTTACGAGCTTGCCCATCACACGGAGTTCGGTTCGGCGCATAACAGCGGGCGTGCCGATTTTTCTGCGCGCTACCAGCCATCGTCGAACTACGCCAAAGACATCCACTACGCCACGCTCAATATAACCGGCAATATGCCGAAATATAACTACACCGTGCTGGGATATTTTGGCGGCAGCAAAATAAGGCATACTCTGTCGCCCGATGGATATTTCGATCAATCCCATTGGTCGCTGAGGACTATGGTCAGGTCAAACAAGGCGATCGCATCCACCCCTGTCGGCAAAGTGTTTCCCAGCCTTACATTTGGCTATGGGATGCCCAGCGGCGCGATGACATCGTGTCTGTATAATTCCGTTGGCTTGACGGCCAACCACACAAAAAAGCTCTCCGGGTCGCTCAGCGCAGGGCTATCCCAATCCGCCGCCTTTACGGTGACCGCCAACGGCGATACCGGCTCTGAATTGCGTTTTCGTCCATCGTTGAGAACCAACTGGATGGGCGGCAGCGCCTCTATGGGATACACCCTGAACCTCAGAAGCGGGCTTAACGATATCTTATGGAGCCAGGGCAGACACCAGCTCGACACCACCCTGTATATGGACATCGGCAGCAGGCTGAACTGCAGTTCCACCTTCGATTTGGGTCTGGACTCAAAAAGGATGAACCTGTTTTCGTCGGTCTCATACAGGGCAAGCAAGCTCTGGGATATCAGAGCCAACTACGATTTATACAAATACACCTACCGGATGGGTTCCAATTCTTATGATTTCAAGACCTCATATTTCCGCGTCGGCGTGTTTCGACCGGTTGGGCTGTACGAAATCGGGCTGGTTTGGTCCCCTGACGGCCAGCAATACGGATCAATCAATCAGGGCAAACGCCTGTGGATAGAGCTTAGCGCGGCGGGGTTCTAGCTGTGAGGTCTGTGCCCGCCCATCAATCTTTCTCCTTTAGGGTAACAACTCACTCTTCGTGAGTGGTTGTATTGGCTGGTCTGTGTCCCAGCCACACAAACTATGTCATTTCGAACGAAGTGAGAAATCTGCTTTTTTTCGATGTCCGAGGTCAGATGTCCGAAGTTTGAGCCGGTATCGCCACCCCGCTCCCAACCTCTAACTTACAACTTCTAACCTCTAAATGGCATCTGTCCTACCCTAGTCCGAGACGGAGATCGGACACTACGGATAGGACTACTCATCATTCGTGGGCTGTTACCTTTAGGGATAGTGAAATCATAACTTTGCCCCGCCGCAAAGCCTCGCGATTTTCTTCGGCCATATAAGCGCGATTTGTGGCGTCAAATGCTGACTCATCCCAAATCTGACCATCGCAAAACGGCCATAGAGAGCCGATCCCGCCGCTGTTCAGCAGGGTCACTTTGTCCTGTCCGATGCTTTTGACCAGCTTATATATCTCCCGGCAGAGGTTATCGAGCTGATCCGTGTTGCTGGCTTTTGAGTTTGCGTGTTCGTGTTTGTCGAACTCAGGGCCGCTGCACTCCGGAATCGGAAAGACGCCATCCAGCAGCACTCCATCCGCGCCGAGATTCATCACGTTGCATATCACTGTCAACAACGCCTCTCGCAGTTCCGGTTGATGCAGGCAGGGCACGACTTGTGAGCCTGCCGTTTTCCGACTGCCATCTTTTGCTATGCACGCCCACTCCGGATGCTTTTCCATGTTCAGCAGCCCATCAGGGTCGGCGTCGGTCGGTTTATACGGGTTGGCGAAATGGGTTATATCTATCCGCACAATCGCTTTCCCCCCGTTTTCGCGGATTTTCTCTATATGGCTGCGTTCTGCGGGCACGCCTACCACTATCGAATCTGCCGAAATGTCATCATTCCATTGAGCTATCTTGCGGTTGGAGTTGAGCCATCTGGGAGCAGGCGCGCCGTAGTCTTGCGTGGTCGCCGAGTCGCGTTTGAGCGCGGGTATAGACTTATTTCGAGCCGAATTGAACGCCGCCAGGGCTTCGGCATAGTGTCGAGCATTTGCAAAACCAATACCGATATCAAGGGTCTCCTCGCCTCGCAGGTAACGATATTTTGGCAGGGCTTCCACATAGGGCGATTGGTCGTCAAAGCCTACGATGCCGTTTGTGTAAACAGCAGTCCCGCTATCCGATTGCGGCAGTAAAACCCAGTTTTTGCAACGCAGAGGCGCATCAGACGGCAGCTTCGCTCCTGCCCCGGGTTTGTCCGCCGGTATCACTCGGTCGAATGTGTTCGATGACTTCCATCTATAATAATCCCGGTTGCCGGAAAATGACGCCGTGAGGCTGCTTGTGACGAATACGGCGTCTGTGCCCTGATAGCCGTCGATATGAATGCTCAGAGCGCGGCCGTCCGTGAGCGGAAATACTATCAACGCCGCCACAGAAGTTTTCCCTCGGTAGGTCTTGGGAGGAGATTGGGCGCGCATAAGTTTTGCATTCTCGACCGATTCAATCTCCGGGATCAGTTCGATTTTGCCGGCAGGGGAATCGAATATCAGAGAGGCGTCATCAAGCCGAACGGTCAGGGATTGATCCCCGCAGCGGACCGTCACGCTGTCCGTCGATTCATCAAGGGACGGCGACGTTGCGCAATGCCCGACCGATGCAAAGCAGGCGACAAAAAGCAATAAGGCGATAAAGTGCAAGCGATACATTATGAAGTCGAGTGTACAACAAGACCGCCCGCCGGTCAAATAATGGGCGCTCGGCCAATCATTATCCGTCAACGGGCAGCGAACCCTGACAAGCACTTACAAGCCTATCGCCACTCCTGTTTCAGGTATTCTCACCTCGCACAAATCGCCCATTATCTCTACAAACAATTCCGGCTCTTCTGTATGCACGGGAATCAGCGCTTCAGGCCGTATAGTCTCGACGATCTGCCTCAAATCCTGTCCAGATGCGTGTCCGGAAACGTGAAATGGGTTGCCGTGTTCCGTTTCGCCGCCGACAAATTCCATTCCGAACTTGTCGAGCCAGTTGCGGAGTCGTTTTTCGTCTATGACCATCTCCTCATTAAACGCCTCGCAGTTCGAGGATATCCAGACAGACCCTTCCACAGGGCGAATGTAAGCCAGTTCGTTGATATCCCAAAAACCGAGACAGCAGATATACTTGTCCTGATTTGCGCGCAGTTGCTCGGTAGAGAGACACAGATTTTGATACTTATCCAGAACCTGCTGCTTCCATTTTTTTGAGCCGGAGGAGTATTCGCAGTATATTACTATATCCCCGCTGCCCACTTGCGGCGTTGACTGAGGGCTGCCCGCCACCTGCATCGCATCCAGCATATACGCATCCTTGGGCAATATAGCCAGCTTCCGACCTGTCTGTCTTGCAATCTCAAGGAACGAGGCCAGCCTTTCCACATTACGCGGCCCGAAATCCGCTACCACCAGCCCCGAACATCCCTTTACCACCTCATAACAGGCGGTTTTCACCGAAGCTTCCGTGTGGTTTCCTTTGGATCGTATGCGCGTTCCTTCCAATATCAGGGCTATCGGATCAAGCTCGGCTGCTTGTTCGGCAAACTGTCGCGAAAAGTCTCCATATCCGCCGTGCAGCCTCAAATCCCCGGCATAAACCACCCACCCGGCGCTGGTCTCAACAGCCCAGGCCACCGCGCCATACAATGAGTGATCCACAGGAAAACTTCTCACCTTAAGGCCGGCGCACCTGCTCGCCTGCCCATATTCCACCGGCTCCAACTCCCTGGCATCCGGCGTATTATTCCAAAACTCTTTGAAGTCCTGTCCGGGCGCGTCGGTCAGGTGATATTGGCGACCTTTATGCGGGTGATTTTTCCAATGCGGCGTGCTCAAACCGTCATTATCGGCGCGGCCTACATAGTAACAATATTCGGCAGCCGTCGGGCCTGCTCCGACGTCCTGAAGCACACGCGATAGAGTTGCGGTCATCGGAGAGCAGTAGATTGGTATGTCAGGGCGAAGGAAATGGATTGCGCCTATATGATCAACGTGAGCGTGCGATACCAGCACCCCTCCCACATCCCCAATCTCTTTCTTCTCAATCTCCAGCCACGGGGCACAGAGTTGGCTGGCCAGATCTTCCCTG
This sequence comes from Armatimonadota bacterium, assembly GCA_012522575.1. GTDB lineage: Bacteria > Armatimonadota > UBA5829 > UBA5829 > UBA5829 > DTKD01. Next base: position 12,396 of record JAAYKE010000110.1, read on the forward strand.
TAGAGGTCTGTAAATGGCGGCAGCAAACCCATCTGGATCGGTTCATAAAGCCCAAGCATAGTTTTGGGCTGAATAAATTCTTCGTAATACAGGATTTCCAGGCCAAAGTTCTTGCCGAAATCAAAGAACAGCCTGGATTTGCCATCCTCCAGCAGAATCTTATTTCCGCCGATACATCCCACGCCGTCATAACAAACAACCTGAGCCATGCCTTGACCCTCCTGCGCATTTTATATACCGCCTGCTGCCAATGCATGTGCTACTTATATAATTGTCGATACGGTTCCTGCGGGCCACGCCGCATACTGGTTTCATGGTAACAACTTACTCTTGGTGAGTGAATATTGCGGCTGGCCTCTGTCCCAGCCACACAAATTATGTCACTTCGAACGCAGTGAGAAGTCTGCTTTTTTCGAAGTCCGAAGTCCGAAGTCCGAAGTTCGAAGTCCGAAGTCCGAAGTCAGAAGTCCGAAGTTCGAAGTCCGAAGTCCGAAGTCCGAAGTTCGAGCCGGCATCGCGAGGGGTTGTGCCACCCATCGTACGAAATCTGTTTTTACGGGAAAACGCAAAATCCTCTCAATAACTTTTCTAACCTCTAACTTCTAACCTCCAACCTCTAGATTTCATTGCTGTGCGGTTGACTGTCGAATAGATGTTCCCCTACAATGCTTATATTATGCATCTAAGTATTCGAAAGTTGCTGGGGCCGAAGGGGAGATTTGCCAGGCTGTGCCCGGGCTATGAGCATCGTGACGAGCAAGTGCAGATGGCCGAGGCGGTCACCGATGCCCTGCTGCACAAGGAGCATTTGCTCGTCGAGGCCGGCACGGGCGTAGGCAAAACCGTAGCCTATCTTGTCCCGGCGATTCGACATGCGGTTTCCGGCAAGCCGGTTATAGTGAGCACCCACACTATTAACCTTCAAAGCCAGTTGGTAAACAATGACATCCCTCTGATGACCACTGTGCTAAAGAGCCATCCGTTTCGATATGCACTAATGAAAGGCC
>JAAYKE010000111.1 GCA_012522575.1 Armatimonadota bacterium
GATCATGTTCGTGTTGCGGGCAGACCTGTCGACGAACCAACTGCTGCACTGCGCTATACTGGCGCTAGAGTTGATATTAGCCCTGCGCCGGAGACCTTGAGGTCTCCGGCACAATTTGACCAGACTTCTTTTCTCTACCACGAAGTCCGAATCGTGTAGGTAATGACCGTCTCTCCGTCCTTTGGCACCGTCACAGGGAACTGAATCGTATGCGCATCGACTTTCTCGTATTTTGCCGACGACTGCGTCACTTTCCAATCCGACCATACATGATCCACGACCTTCACATCCGCCGGCACATTCTTATGGTTACGGATTTTAACCTCAAAAGACTCCTCGATAACATTCGAACTGACTTTGGAGTATTTGGTGCGCTTATAATCCCCTACCACGTCGAATGCATCCCCAAGATAGAGGCGTATCTTCTCATCCTTAGGGGTGTGATCGATACTGTCCTCTCCGATAAACTGCTGCGTGCCGTCATCATCGAGCTTATAAACCCTAATATTGCCTTTGGGCAGAGGCATTCCCATATTATTTTCCTTAGAGTTCTGCAACTCGATAACCACGTTCACTTTATGGTAGCTGCCGGTGTCATAACCTGCCCCGGGGTCCATATCCATGCGCCCGGGATACCACCAACTGCTCCACCACTGTCTGCGCGGGTCAAAGATCATCTCTTTTCTGACCTTTGCATTAGACGCGCTCAGCAAAGATAGCTGTTTGGTCTCATTATTTCTGATAGTCGTAGACCGCTGCATAGTATACATGTGATATTCGAAGAAGCTTTTTTCCTCGAATGCGACAGACGCTTCAGGGCTGGCGTAGGCGGCGCCCATGCCTGACATTGCTTTCATCACCGGTCTCACGCGCCTTACATCGCCCGCAATCAAGGTCAGTTTCGCATCGCTATAGGTCGCGCCGCTGTCGTTGTTCAGCGACACCCACCCGTTGAGGTCCAGCTCGGTGTCGTCCTTGTTGATCAGCGCGACATAGTCCGCCTTCCAGCCGGCTCCCTCGGTTATATAACTTATCTGCGCATCCTGAGTGATGGCATCAGCAGCATGCAGCAGCCAGTTAAGCGTCGGCTTAGGATGCAGGCCTTCCGGCATTTTTTGCAGCGATACCTGGCCATAAGGGCGAAGCACGATGCTGCCGCTGTCAGGTTGTATCACTACCCCTCCATTTGCCGGAGGCGCAATCAGACTTCCGCTTTCCGTTAAAGTCTTGCCGTTGATATCAAACTGCGTAAAAGTCACTTTTTGCCCGGTCGCCTTATTGAGGATATTGTCAGGGCTGATCAGGTCATATTGATAGTTCTGTTCCAAAATCCCAACCGCGTTGGCGGGTGAGAGCAGTTTGAACAGCACACTGGTAGGGTCGATCTTGGCGGCGACATCCTCCACCTCAATAGAATTGGTCCCTTTCTTAAGCGTTACTCCTCTTACATCCCGCACCAGCGCAAAGCCTCCGCTGTAAACGGTCAACTGCACCGATTTTGACTTGGTGACGCTCTGAGCAAAACACGAACCCGACGACAGTAGTACTGCAGCAACAATCAAAAGAAATGTTCGCTTCATTATCCTTCTCCTTTTGCAAGCGCTTCGATTAAATCTTTGCATTGAAATACAAAACCATAGAACAAAGCCACGCGCCAGAGCGCAATTAGCTTGCAGATCTCCTCTCGCGCGGTCTCCTAGTTCTCAATGGCGGTCACCGCATCCCGCAGCGCCGAGCACATTATACCCCGTCTGCTCATATCCACCATGCCACCCGGAGAAATCAGCAGGCAGCCGTCGATTGCAAACCCTGCATATATCAGGTGATTGACTCCATCCTCCCTGCAAAGCGCAAAAAGCTGCTCAGAATCTTCCGCAATTCCCTCATCGCCGACCGGCATAGCTTCTGTGGCAAAATCGATGTTGGCGAACCCTGCCGCAACATCGGCCTCGTTGTGTAATCCGACAAATACGTGTTCGCGTCTGAATTGCGCCAGCTTATCCAACGATTCATCGCCGGGGATATGCTCCACGCTGTTTGGTGGCTTCGCGAGATCAACTGCTCTGGCATAACCGGGCCAGCGCTTATAATGATCCCCTGTCCGGACGACGTGATACAGCTTCATAGGGGAGCGGCGAACGGCATCTAGCAATGGCGGAAACACTTCCCTGCAGATTTGTTCGGCGCGCGGGATATATTCCACGCATCTGAACCAGCCCGGATACTGCTCCGGAGTGCCACAATCCCATGCGTGCATAACCACAACCGCTGTATGTTCGAGCGATATTTCTATATCAGCCTCCCCCCAGCCTCCATAACCCTCCCCGGGCACATCGAGACCAAGGTCCGCATCGAACTGTTGATAATAAGAAGCCTTAATTTTCATTTTCAAACGACCTTTTATGGCAACAATAACAATGTAGTGTCCGATCTCCGTCTCGGACAATCCCTTCATATTTGCACATTCGGGCCGGGACAGAGACCGGCCCCTACGCTCCTGCTGCGCTCGTTTGCGCTCCCGAATCGCTACCGCACAGTCCCCCTGCGCGCAGTCGCAGGATCACCTTACAACTTATAGTCTTCCGGATATATCAAATACACCGCACCCTTCGAGGGCACTTCCGGGCCGAGCCAGGCATACTCCAAATCGGCGCGAGAATACACCTTGCGGAGCTTTTCACCTTTTTCGAGCCTCGCCCAGGGGTCATTGAACACAGGGTCCCCATCTTTGGTGAACCCTCGAATGACCATCAAATGACCCTGCGACGAGCTTTTGCCGCGGGTCAGTCGATTATGGTTCAGGCTTACGATCACCGGCACGCCTTTAGCGATCCACTGTTCTATCTGCGAAACGCTGGAGAACCTGTCCACCAGTCCGCGCATTCCTTTGAACTCAGCGGCATAGGCGGCGTTTAGAACCCAGTTCCCGGTCCCTCCCCATCGATGATCGTGACATGCTTTCGCGGCCTGGGTGATTCCGACGGTCAGATCAGGTCGATTCGTCTTCTTTGCCCAGTAATCCAGCACCATAGCGGTCGATGTCGGGCTGCACCAGACGTTGCCTCCGGGAACCGACAACTGGCACAGATACGGCACATCCAGCTCAGTGCCCCAAACGCTTTTTTCCGGCGGTATATTTTCTTTATATCCTTGGGGATCATCGACATTGACCGCAAGCAGCCGCAGGTTCGGATAGTTCTTGCCGTCGGTCGATTTCAGCTCATAACGCAGCTTGAGCGCGTCCGCTCTCTTGTTATTTTTCACGATCAGAATATCGACAGGGCAGTGAGCGAGGCTATCCCCGTCCTTATAGCTCTTTTTGGGTTCCGGCTTATCCGTGGTGGTATAAAGCGCGATTTTATACCATCGGGTCCACTTGCCCTCGATCCGCACTTTCGCCAGAACATCCATATATGCGCCTTCAGGGGTATATGAATTCCAGGCCGGCACAATTTCCATAAACCGCTTTGATGGCACAATCACCGGGGTTTCGACCACGCCGACCGCGCTATCCTCCCCGGCTTTTGCTTTAACGCCCTTATCGAACACCACTCCGCCGTCCTGCTTCGAAAAACTGGCGCAGGAGAACGTGCACTTCCTGAAATCGTTCTCCCCGCTCCACGTATAAAGAGCGCTGCCCGCAAGACAGCCGCCGCAAGCAGCAAAAGTGAGTATAACGAGCATAAAAAACACTGTAGATCGCATAACCAGTTAAATCTCCCGCAAAATCAATAGACTATCCAGCCCTGCGCCTATCCTGCTTGAATAGACGAATTCACACATAAGGCATTTCGCTACTCCACCTTAAGCACTCGAATCAAGCTTGTGCTGCCTGCGACGCCCACCGGCACTCCTGCTATCATAAGCACCGTATCGCCGAGCTTGATTGCCTTATAATCACACGCGGCCTCCACTGCGTTGCGGATCAGCTCATCGGTGTCCTTTGCCATCTCAACATACAGCGGGCTGACTCCCCACGACAGCGTCAGCCTGCGAGCGGACTCGTGATCAGACGCCGCCGCAATTATTCTTGCCTTCGGTCGAAATTTACTGACCAGCCGTGCCGTCGTCCCGCTGAACGTGCAGGTTATAATGGCCGGAACGCACAAATCAAACGCCAGGTTGACTGCTGACTCCCCGATCGCTTCGGTGACCTGAGCGCACCTCGTAGTCGCCCTGTTGGGAGCAGCGCACGACTGACGCTCGAACATCGCCCGATAATCCAGCGATTTCTCGGTTTTGCGCGCGATTCTATCCATCATCTGCACGCTCTGCAACGGATACTGACCGGCCGCGGTCTCGCCGGACAGCATCGTAGCATCGGTTCCGTCGATAATCGCGTTAGCCACATCGGTGACCTCGGCTCGGGTCGGACGCGGATTGAAAATCATCGAGTCCAGCATCTGCGTCGCGGTTATAACCGGCTTGCCGGCTTTGTTGCACAGGCGAATGATGTGCTTCTGGATCGTCGGCACTTCGTCAATGGGCAACTCGATCCCGAGATCACCTCGCGCAACCATAATCCCATCGTATGCCTCGACTACCCCGGCGATGTTTTTGACCGCCTCCGGCCTCTCAATTTTTGCGATGACAGGCACGCGCCTGCCTTCCTCGCGCATAACCTTGCGCAGCGGCAAAATGTCGTCGGCGCTTCGCACAAATGAGCTAGCCACCCAGTCCACGCCGTGCTCCAGACCCCATCGCAGGTCCGCTTTATCTTTCTCGGTGACCCCGGGCACGTCGTAGTTTGCGCCGGGCACGGTGAAGCCTTTGTTGGAGGAAAGCTCTCCGCCGACAATCACTTTGGTAATGATATCGCCATCCTCTATCTTGACGACCTTAAATTCCAGCTTCGCGTCGTCAACATAGATCAACTGCCCGCGCTTCAGCCGCTTGACAAGCTCAGGAAACGGCAGCGTGACCTGCCTGGAGTCCCCGACAACCTTGCGAGTGGTGAAAACGAACAAATCCCCGGCGTTGAGTATGACCGGAGACCTCTCTATTCGGCCAATGCGGATTTTCGGCCCGGAGAGATCCTGCATAATCCCCACGGTTCTGTCCGCTTTGTCGGCAAGGCTGCGGATCAGCTTGAATCGCGCCTCGTGCTCCTCATAATTTCCATGCGAAAAATTGAGGCGGGCGACGTTCATCCCCGCTTTAATCAGCCCAGCGATCATCTCCGGCGAAGAACTTGCCGGCCCAATCGTGCATACTATTTTAGTTTTTCTCATCTGATAAGTATCGTCTCCGATCCCTAGCACAGCGGCTCAAGGATCGCTATTGCCTTTTTAATGTCCGCTATCTGCTGATCTCCGCTGATCTCGCGTTCGATGGTCAGCGCGCCTGCATATCCGAAGGACTTCAGTTTAGGCACAAACGCCGGGAAGTTCACTCGGCCATCTCCCATCGGCTTTTCCACCCCAAGTTTGTCCGGTTCGGTGGGATATTCTCCATCCTTGGCGTGCACTCCTCGCACGTATGGCCCCAAAATATCCAGCGCATCGACCGGGTTAGCCTTGCCATACATCAGCAAATTGGCGGGATCGAAGTTGACTCCAAGGTTCCCCGTGCCGATATCAACGATCGCCCGCAGCATCGTGATCGGCGTCTCCTGACCGGTCTCAAAACAAAAATGCAGGCCAAGCTCCTTGTTTTTCACGGCGACGGTTCGCAGGGCTTCGATAGTCCCTTCATACAGCGGATCGTTAGGATTTTCCGGGATAAAGCCGGCATGCGTAATCGTATCAGGCGCTCCTATCTTTGACGCGAACTCGGCGCCTTTCAGCAGCGCATCCACCCGCATCGCCCTCAAATCCGGCGGAACCAGGCCGATAGTGGTTGGACCTTCGGTGAAATTCCAGGCGTGTTTGCCCGGCGTGCCCGTCCACAGAGCCGATATCTCCACATCATACTCCGCGCAGGCTTTGTTAATCCGCGCAGCGTTCTCATCGGTATAAGATTCCGGATCCCAGGTAGCAAGCTGGCAGCTTGACAGGTTCAGATCCCTCACCTTTTTAATCTCACTCTCGATATCGTGTCCCATCGACACCAAAACACCGATTTTCAGCTTCGCCATGTTCTGACTCCTTGGTTTATTATCTTCCCATACTGTTTCGAGTGTTGCAAAGTAACTTCCTGCATTTGACAAAGGCATCTGCACGAAGGACCTCCAACAGCCAATCGCTAAGCGGCTACTACTTCTATGAATACAAAGAAAAACCGCTGAGGATATTATACATGTTTCGAGCTTTCTGGATATGGGCTTCTGGGGGAGACGTCTGCGACGAAAAATGGTTCTTCGATAAGAGCGTCTGGCAGAAGATGTTCCGCGCAATGACCGGGTGCGGGTTCAACGCTCTATTCTATGCAAACATCCCTCCATTTTCCACTATGCTCGATTGTCGTCAGGACTTCGACGATTCCGCTGCAGTTGACTATCGCCAGATGCATCAATGGGTGTTTAAGAACGCGCTGGACTACAACATTGGCCCATACCTCGTCGTCAACCCGGCTGACCTGCAAACGCAAATACAATCTGAAGGACTTACTCTCGATTCCGTTGGCAGCGGCCTGCGTATGCTGCTCGACGAGTATCCGGAGTTGTGCGGCCTGGTGATCGACAGGCTGAATGACGCTCCGATGGATCTTGTTCAGCAGGGAATCGTGGATGTGCTCGACGCTGTTCGGCCTGATGCGTCATTGTATATGCGCGTTCAGGATGCCGGGCCGGATGATCCAATGCGCGCCATCAAAAGACGAGGCAGCCGTAAAATTGAATATTCGGTCAAATTCACACGCGACCATCTCGTAGACGAAAATCCCGACGCGCATTTCATCAGTTGGGCGGAGCAGGCAGGAGCGCAAAACGTTACCGCAGAGATCGAATGCGCCAATTTTGAGCCGTGGACCAGCTTTTCCTATGATACTGCCGGCGGCGTGTTGGCAAACCTTCAGGAGTTGGGCTGCGGAGGTTTTTCAATTAAGCCGCTATGTCCGGGTGAGTGGCCGCATTCGTCGGATTCGTACTTCAAATATCAATGGCAGCGCGATCTCGTATGGCATAGCGTGTGGGGAGGCAGCAGCATCGAGC
>JAAYKE010000112.1 GCA_012522575.1 Armatimonadota bacterium
AATTGGGGGTGCAAGATTATGAGGTTGTTGCGTTTCGTCTCTCTGGCGCTAATTCTGGCGCTTCTTTCGACCACTATTGTCTATGCCTTGCAAGAGGCCGGACTGCCCGCAGCCACTAACGCCATTGAATGGGATTATGGCCTTGGCCCTGTTTTTGAGGAGGCATCGGCAAAATATCAGGTTCCGCTGCCGCTTCTTTTGGCGTTGGGATTTTATGGCAGCACCTTTGAGAACCGGGGGAATGCTCCGACTATCGAAGGCGGCTATGGCGTGATGGCTCTTCGGCAAAATGACTATGGCGGAAACTCTCTGGCAGAGGCCGCCGCGCTCACCGGCGTATCCGAAGAGGACTTGAAGGTCGATGCCGCGCTCAATATTATGGGAGCCGCGGCGGTGCTGGATGCCTACGCCACGCAGTTTCAGGTTGATCGCAGCGCGGGTCTTGATGCGTGGCTGGATGTCATTGTCAAGTATGCAGCCATAGACAAGATCGACGCTGATAATCCCGTGCCCATCTTCAGCCGTATGTTTGCCATGCAGGTCTATGAACTGCTGCAAGATGGGGTCAACACAGTCAACTCTACCGGCGAAACGTTCTATGCGGATCCTCAGAGCATAGGATCAATAGACCTTGCCTCTCTGGAGCCGCCCGGGATGAAGGCGCAACCAAATGCCGGTTATTCAGGAGCCACCTGGTATCCGGCTGCTACGTGCAACTATTCGACCGCCAGCTACACTAAGACTTGTGTTGCAATCCACACCATCGAAGGTTCTGCGTCCGGTTGTCTAAGTTGGTTTAGAAACTGCGCTGCGCGAACTTCCGCTCACTATGTTATCTCCTATGCCGGCACTATCTGGCAGATGGTGGACGAGTGGCATACGGCGTGGCACGTGGGCAGCGCCAACACCTGGTGCGTCGGGCTGGAGCACGAAGGTTATATGAAGACAACGAGCTTCCCGACGATTATGTATGACAAGTCGGCTCTTTGCGTTCGCGATATCTGCAACAGGTGGGGTATCGCCAAAAAACGAAACCCCTGTCAAAAAGGGATTTTGGGACACAACGACATCAACAACTGTTTCGTTGGCGGAGACCATATGGATCCGGGTCCTGGATGGAACTGGAGCTACTATATAAATGCGGTCAATGGCACGCCTGCTGCTCCTACGTGGGCTGCTACCTATGTGAACCAGTCTTATCCGTCTACTATGACTGCTGGAGACACGGCGGTTGTTTGGGTGGAGTTTAAAAACACGGGAACCGGAAGCTGGACACATACCGCTTCCTGCCTCGGCACGTCAAGCCCAGCCAACCGAGCCAGCCCTTTCTATGTTTCTACAAACTGGATCAGTAGCTCAAGACCATCGGACGTTGACCAGTGGCAGGTTACTACAAACCAGGTCGGACGATACTCGTTTGTCATTAAAGCTCCGGCCACACCGGGCACATATACGGAAAAGTATAAACTGGTACAGAACAACTCGACCTGGTTCGGGCCTGAAGTCACCTGGACGATTACCGTCAAGGCGGCGACCGGTAATATCACCGGAACCATTAGCAACTCTTACAATAATCAACCTATCTCAGGCGCATCCGTAGTGGTCACAGGCGGGCCGACCGTCACGACCAATGCTTCCGGCGTATATACGATTTCGGGACTTGCTCCCGGAGCCAAGACCTTGACCGTGACCAAGGCCGGATTTGCAGATCAGACTGCAAGTGTGACAGTAACGGCTGGAGCGACGGCAACTAAAAACTTCTCTCTTGTCTCAACAGACAAGACCGCGCCGACTGTTCCTGCCAACCTGACTGCGGCTGCGATCTCGCCGAGTCAGATCAATTTGACCTGGTCTGCATCGACCGACTCCGGCGGAGCAGGATTGGCGGGTTATATCGTATATCGCGGCGGCTCTGAGATAGGGCGAGTAACGACCACATCCTATAGCGATAATGGTCTGAACGCGAATACTGCTTATAGCTACACCGTTAAGGCGTATGATAATGCCGGTAATATATCCGGCGCGTCTAACGCGGCTTCTGCTACGACACACATCGCCGCTGTCCCTATCTTCCAGGACGGATTTGCGAATCTTAACTATTGGAATGCGCTGGTCGAATACCCGATGCCTGCTGCCAATCCTGCAGTGCTGGCCAACGACAATCACAACCACGCCCAGTTCCCCGGCGTGAATGCGCTGAAGACAGTGGACTCTTCAAATGGCTTGCAGGGCTGTCTGACTGGTCACACGTTTGACATTCCATTTGGCACGGCCAAGTTTGAAAGCTGGTTCTTCGATGGTTCGGGCCTTGGATATATAGGCCAGTTCGAGGAAAGCACCGAGAGTTGGACGGGCATGCCTAACTCCTGGGCGGAATTTGCCACAATTTCAGGCGGCACAAGCGGCAAGTGCTTGAGGGTCAAGGACGGCGGCTGGACAGGCGGCGCGTATAAGGAGTTCACCAGTGGTTTTGCGGTTGGCGAAGCCT
>JAAYKE010000188.1 GCA_012522575.1 Armatimonadota bacterium
ACCTTGCAGGCCATGTTTGAGTACCAGACCATGATCTGTGAGCTGACCGGCATGGATGTGGCCAATGCCTCGGTTTATGATGGCGCCTCGGCCTGTTCTGAAGCCTGCCTGCTTGCCGCCCAGGCGACCAGGCGTCAAAAGATTTTAATTGCAGACACCCTGCACCCGGATACAGAGGCGGTTTTGGCTACCACTGCCCGTTTTTCCGGCCTGGATCTGGTCCGGATCGGCCATGAGCCGGGTCGGGGCAGCGTGTCCATGGCCGATCTTCAAAACGAATTAGATAACCAGACAGCGGCCCTGCTGGTTCAATACCCCAATTTCTTCGGCATTCTGGATGACCTGCCGGCGCTGGCTGAAGCTGTTCACGCCCATCATGCCTTGCTGGTGGTCAGCACCGACCCGATAGCCCTGGGTCTTTTGCAACCACCGGGAGAAGCCGGTGCCGACCTGGTTGTCGGAGATGGGCAGGCACTGGGCCTCCCGCTGTCTTTCGGGGGTCCCTCTTTGGGCTTTTTTGCGGCACGCAAAACCCTCATGCGGCGGATTCCGGGCCGCGTGGTCGGCCAAACCCGGGATGCCCGGGGGGCACGCCGCTATGTGGTAACCTTACAGACCCGTGAACAGCATATCCGCCGTGAAAAAGCCACCTCCAACATTTGCACCAACCAGGGCCTGAATGCCTTGGCGGCCACCATCTACCTGGCCCTGATGGGCCCGCATGGCCTGGCCCAGGCAGCTGAGCAGAGCACCCGGCAAGCCCACGCCCTTTACCAGCGTCTGCTGGAGATCCCGGGCTTTTCACCGGTCTTTGACGGGCCCTTTTTCAAAGAATTCACAGTTCGTTTTGCTGGAGACCTGACAGACCTGAACCAGGCCCTGGATCGGGATGGTTTCATCGGAGGCCTGGCACTGGAATCGGTTCGAACAGACCTGGCAGGCCTCTGGCTTGTGGCTGTGACCGAAAAGAGAACCGATGCAGACCTGGATGGCTTGATCGCTTCGATACAAGCCTTTGTTGCACAAGGGGGGCTTGGGTCATGAAAGAGAAAGAACGCTTGATCTTTGAACAAAGCCGGCCCGGCCTGACCAAGGGTTACCTCAAAGCTGTACGCAAGCCGCAACGGCCTGTCACGGATTTCGTGCCGGCTGATCACCTGCGCAAAGAGCCACCGCGCCTGCCCCAGGTCAGCGAAAACGAAGTGGTCCGCCACTACACACGCCTGTCCCAGATGAATTATGGTGTGGACAGCGGCTTTTACCCGCTGGGCTCGTGTACCATGAAATACAACCCCAAAATTAACGAAGACCTGGCCCGATTGCCGGGCTTTTCCCAGGTCCATCCACTCCAGGACGCGTCATCCGTTCAAGGCTGCCTGCAGCTGATGCATGAGCTGGATGAGATGCTGTCGGCGATCACAGGTATGGCTCGCTTTTCCCTGCAGCCAGCGGCTGGCGCCCAGGGTGAACTGGCCGGCCTGATGATGATCCGGGCCTACCACGAAGACCGTGGGGACTTGCAGCGCACGCAGATGCTGGTCCCGGATTCTGCCCACGGCACCAACCCGGCCTCGGCTGCCATGGCTGGTTTTGACGTGGTTGAAGTGCCTTCAGATGATAAAGGCTGCGTGGATGTGGCAGCCCTTTCCCGCCTGCTGGGCCCCCAGACGGCCGGCTTGATGCTGACCAACCCAAACACCCTAGGACTCTTTGAACCTCAGATCCGGCAGATTGCAGACCAGGTTCACGCTGCCGGCGGCCTGCTGTATTATGATGGGGCCAACCTGAACGCCATCATGGGGATCACCCGGCCCGCTGACATGGGCTTTGATG